>CAVEWD010000116.1:0-3361 GCA_963619195.1 bacterium
CACAAATAAAGATGTGGTTTCTCGCCTCATTGATCTTTATTGTGGCATTGCCAACAATATGAACATGAATGTTGAGAAATCCGACAACGATATTGCGCTCTCAATAGGCAAAATCTGTCTTGAAAATGCCGGTGCGGCACAAGACTTAAAGACTGTTCTTACAAAGGATAACTGTAAAAACGGCATGACAAAATATTTAAAGGTTTATGAAGGAGGCATTCTCCCCTCCATTGCCGCAAAAATTTCCGACGGCGGTCAATACATTAACCAGCTTCAATATAAGTTCTCATCCGATGCAGCCAACTGGGTTTGGAACACTGATACGGTAAATGAAAAAATAGACGAGCTCATTTGCGAGTATGAAATAATAGAAATTAGCAACAGAGTATTAACCAAAAACTCCTCTTTTGCTGAAACAATTCGATCATGGGTGGATAAAATTGGCGATATTCGCATCGCATATTCAGTTGTGAAAAACGAGCTTGGAGAATCAAGGGCCTTCTATGAAATGCTATGCACCCTCTATAAGCAAAAGAGATTACTCGACTCACAAAAGAAGGAATTTTTAGCTCTGCTTAAAGAAAACATTGATGGCTTCGGCCAATTCATATCCTCTCAAGTTTCTCTTTTTGTTAAGTCATGTGGCTACTATTTAGATGACTTAACGGAGGAAGATGCTAAAGCCATTTTAGAGAGTGATTCCTTTAGTTTTAACAACTCCTACTCCCTTGAACCTGATAAATATACAAATAAAGTTCAAAATGCTGTTGCGGATTATAAAAATACACAAAACATCACACTGCTTAAACAACACTGGAGAGAACTAACTTGCACCAAATCTCCAAATGAGTGGTCCAAAATCTACGGCATGCCAATTTTAGCAATGGTTCCCGAAAAAGAGGCTGCAAGTGCCAAAAAAGCCTTTAACGTTATTAATTCAACAAGATCAAATGACGCATCTGCGGTTGATTTTGCTGAGGATTACATTAGTAAAATGTCCTATGCGGATAAGCTCAATAGTGAACAGGAGCGTGAAAAGACCTTCAGAGAAGTATTTCTTGGGGATAATGCAATTTTGTTTGATAACATTGAAGATATTATTAATTACTTAAAGGAACACGTGTCAGAACCCCCTTATCAGTGGCTTGGATCCTTGGAAGTAAAATCAAAAATTAAAGAAATGATCAAAGCTAAATATATGAGTTCCGGCTATAGCAAGGCAGAAAAGGTTATTGATGAAATGCCAATCGAAGAGGTGAAAGACTATTTAAAGAAACTCATTGGGGACAATGTTGCTGTAGGTGTGGAAATTATAAAAGGTCAAAAATGATTCGGAGGTTGTTATGAACCTAGAAGATGCAAAAAAAAGAATACAAGCCTATCTCAAATCAGAAAAGGCATGGCCTCTTATTGTTGATGTCCAAACAAAGAAAGATAGGTCAGAGCTCATGGATTTCTTCAAAGTTGGCGAAAATAAGTTTATTTCTGCTGAGCAATTTTGTAAGGAAGATAGTAGTCTAAAGCTCGATGAGCTCTATGATGCCCTTAGTAAAAATTCTGGCACCACCTTCGTAGTCTGTTTATCTGGCTTCCTAAAACTATTAGGTGAAACCCGCGCCAAGGCTGAATTGAAAACACTAGGCACATCAACTATTTTAGGGCATGTTGTTGTTATCACATATCAGTGTCAAAATTATTTAAAATCTTCTGATCCACGAATCGCTGAAAGTGGAAGAGTTTTAGTGGTGGAGGGCTTCCCTGATGTTGTTGCAAATATTTGTTTTATCGCTCCTTCCCTAGCAGATGCCTTTTCTAATTGCTACCATGGTTTGCATAAAATCGGAGAAATTGTAGAGGAATGCACAAACAATGAGGCTTACATCATAACAGCAGCACAAAAGAATTTTTACTCAGAGTCTGCTTTTAACATTAATCAAATCTCAAGTGGTTATGATATTTTGCAAAGCAGAGATCCTAAAACATCCCTTGTGCCACGAGGTGCTGGAAGTGATGAACAGTGGAGTTATGCCCTTAGTAAAATGGGGCGCAACGGAAATTGGAATTCACTTATTGAGGATGAATTCGGTTCAGTATACAATTTATCTAAGGCAATATCTTCATATTCTACATTTTATGAAATGAAGAAATGGCTATATTACATTGCTCTTCATGTATTTGGTGCAAAAAATAATGAATATTTGCAAAAGGCAGTAAATAAAGCATCCAGTTCTGATGATTTAATAAAAACGATTTTCCATTCAATCTTAGATTTCAATAGAACAGATGCTGAATTCGCTGACCTTTATGAACAACGTAAGGGGATTTTAAATGGTTTTAAGGATAACCTAGCAGAAATAACAGATTATTGTAAAGCCCTTGCCACAAAGGAAGAGGACGCAATTTACTATCTTACCGATTTAACAAATGTTGAAAAGGAAAGAATAATCACATGGCTTGATCTATACGGAAAAAATTATAATATATCCGAATTGATTGATATATTTAAAGTAGTATACCCGGATTTTGCGTATTATTTGGAAGAATATAACTATAAAAATGACTTTTTAAATTCGTATTTTGAAACCTATAAATATCAAAAGGTTATTAATCACATTTTACCTTCTTTTGAAGAAACTGTGAATAAACAAGCGGTAGAAAATGATTTCATAAGAGAGTTGGAACCCCGTTCAGATGTTGTGGACAAGATAAATGTAGCAAATTCACATGCATTTTTTGTTGATGCACTAGGTGTAGAATATCTTGGCTTTATTCAGCAAAAATGCAATGGATATGGATTGTCGACGAATATTTCCTGTGCTAGATGTGAACTACCTTCCATCACTTCCTTTAATAAAGAATTTGTTGAAACTTTCAAAAGTAAAGGATGCTCTGTATCTGACATTAAAGATCTTGATGAAATTAAACACCACGGCAAAAATAATTTCGATTACGAAAACGAAAAAAAACCAATATATTTAATCTACGAGCCTGAAATAATAGATGAACTCTTAAAGAAAATCAGAGCTAG
This sequence comes from bacterium, assembly GCA_963619195.1. Classification (GTDB taxonomy): domain Bacteria; phylum Bacillota; class Clostridia; order Eubacteriales; family Anaerofustaceae; genus RUG14186. The sequence continues at coordinate 3,029 of CAVEWD010000116.1, forward strand.
TATTTTTAATGGGGAATATGATAAAGCTATCATTGTTTCAGATCATGGCGCAAGTCGTTTGGCGGTTTTGCATGATACAGAAAATATTTGGAGTATGGAAACCTCTGGCGAACACTCTGGCAGATGTTGTCCAATTAACGAAATAAACTCCAAACCCGATTTCGCAATTGAAGAAAATGGATTTTGGGTATTGGCAAATTATGATCGTTTCAAAGGTAGCAGAAGGGCTAATGTTGAAGTTCATGGTGGAGCATCTTTAGAGGAGGTTGCTGTTTCAATAATTGAAATAATTAGAAAACGTGCGGATATCAAGGCTTATATTGTTGGAGAAAA
>CAVEWD010000117.1:0-3302 GCA_963619195.1 bacterium
CCTTTGAACACTGCGAAGGATTGCATTTGTAAATCCAGTTACACTTGCACCAATATAAAATTTCGCCATGCTGACAGCATCATTTATCACTGCATAATCAGGCACCTTCTTCAAAAAGAGAAGCTGATATACACTCATAAGTAATAAAACTTCTTCCTTTTTATCTAACTTCGAAACAGGTGTTTTTGACACTTTGCTTATAATCTTCAGCAATTTATTTCTATTCTTTAATGTGCCATATACTATATTGACACAAAGAGTTCTATCCTGAATTAATTTTAAAGAGGAATTCAAATGTTTATTTACAGAAATATTGGAAAAAGCTTTATTTTCAAGCACGTCATAAAGGATTTTGTATGCACATATTCTAGCAGGGGCAATATTAGTTTTCATTTCCACCTATTATTTATTCTTTATATTATTTTTGTATTATAGCATTATAAGCATATTTTGCAAAATTAAAAAAGCTCTTGCCGCCTAATCTAAGGCAACATGAGCTTATAAACTAAAATTCAATTAAACTTTCACCATCTTGAAGCTTATGTTTCCCAGATATTCTAAGCTTCCTGTTATATATAAAACATACAATAAGGAGTCCAATGAAAGCAACTGCCCAAGAAATTGGATAAGAAAGAAAAAGCGCAGTCAAGTTTTTGTGATATGGAAATACGGTATAAATCCAAAGAATTCGTACACCACACACACCTACAAATGAAATCAACATTGGCGACAAAGATTTACCTATACCACGAAGATATCCCACAGCAATCTCCTGCATTCCGCACAAAAAATAAGTGGTTGCTACAACGCACATACGCTGAAGTGCATACTCTATCACCTCAGGTTCTTTATTAAAAATACTCACAATCTTATCACCAAGCAGATACACACTCCACCCGCTTACAACTCCCACAGCTATTTCAAGAGCTAAACAAAGAAAAAATGCTTTTCTCATACGACTGTATTTTTTTGCGCCATAATTTTGAGCTGTAAAACTTATAACTGTATGATGGAAAGCGTTCATTGCAAAATACACAAAATGCTCTATATCCGTATCCGCTGTACATCCTGCCATAGCCACTGTCCCTAAAGTGTTTACTGAAGCCTGCAAAAGGACATTTGATATGGAAAACATTACACCCTGTAAACCGGAGGGTATTCCAATTTTCATTATCTCAATAACTTTGTCTTTATAAAGTCGAATTTTCTTTAATCTTAGCTTAAAGCATCCATCTGAATGGCACAATGCTATGATGATAAGCCCTGAAGAAAGGCACTGCGATATAATTGTAGCCCATGCAACACCATCAACCCCTCTATTAAAAACAATAACGAATGTTAAATTCAAAATAACATTTAAGACGCCTGCCGAGAGAAGAAAAAGAAGAGGGCGTCGAGTGTCGCCCACAGCTCTAAACACAGCACTGCCGAAGTTATATATCATTATTACTGGCATTCCAAGAAAATATATCCTCATATAAAGAGCCGCATCACCTATAACATCGATAGGCGTACCCATCAATTCAAGCAAAGGAACTGCTGCACTTATACCAATAATTGCAAGCAAAATCCCACCAACCAAACTAAGGGCAATTGCGGTGTGCACATCTTCTCGAACATCTTTATACCTACCAGCTCCATAATGATTTGCAATAACAACATTGCTACCCACTGATAAACCTACAAATATATTTATTATCAAATTTATCAATGCTGTGGTGGACCCAACTGCGGCAAGAGCACTGCTGCCCACAAACTGCCCAACAACAATCATGTCAGCAGAATTAAACAACAACTGCAGCATGCTTGAAAGCATTAATGGGATTGCAAACCTTACTATTTGAGGCAGCATATTCCCTTCTGTCATATTCATCTCGTAAGATCTTTTTTTGTACAATAGCTTCATTTATATTTACCCCGTGGCATTATATTATAACACTGATTTCATACCTAATGTATATTCAAAATTAAAAAGGTGATTATTTAGCCGCATTTACTACATACAAGGTCATTTATAGATATTCAAATATCATGAGACAAATGTAATACAAATAAAATATTGAAACATCACATGCAAAAATATAGGCGTACAATTAAGCACGCCTATATTTAAGTTAAATAGCTAAAATTCTATTTCTATCGGCTCAGCAGTAAAAGAAGAAATAACTGCTTTTGCATTTTTTAAGTAAAACACCTGTGTGTTTGAGTCATTCTCGTCATATGTTCCGCGCAGGCTTGGATATGAATCCAACATATGTTTTCTGACTTCAACTCGATCATCTTCAACAACCTCTGCGCTAACCCGTATCCATTCACCATTTTTGAAAGAACAAATTTCCACCTTCGGATTTTTAAGCATCTGCTGTGAAACAGCCTTTGATTTGCCCGTTTGAATATACATCTTTCCCTCGAAAATATCAATTGTACCAAAGGGACGAACTCTAGGCTGATCTCCATCCACTGTTGCAAGATAATAAGTCCCGCATTCCTTTAAAAAATCATAAACTCTTTGCATTTTTACCTCCTGGTGTACAAATTTATAACTAAAGCGGTAATAACAACAAATAATGCTGCAATACACATCTTTAATTTTACACTACCAACTGGTGCCACCGCCACCACCGCTACCACCGCCGGAAAATCCTCCTCCAAAGTCGCTACCGCCTCCAGAGCTACTCCCATCATAACCGCCATCAGAACTTGATGAAGCATGCTGTTTTATTCCAATTGAGCAGGCAACGCCATTACTGATTTTATTAATATAGTGATAATCGAAATTGAACTGTTCAACCCCATACAGATCACTTGATGATACATACCAGCTGGGTGTGCATATTCCATTTTCAAGACTTGCAAAGCTCTTTGTGATTGCTTTAGCATTCCCTAAAACCATTGCATATGGCAACACATTATAATAAGCATTTTTGTCATAACTTAATAAAACCTGCATTTTATCTAACGGCATATGTTTCAAAAACATCTTATATCCAATAATTTGCGTAAGTATCTCTTTATTTTTACTTCGTTTCATAAATGGACCAGCAAAAATTGTTATATAGCATACAATCATGTAGATAAATCCTATCCCTGTTCGACAAACAAGTCCGGCAGAAGCAATTTCATAGTATGAAGCTGCAAGGACCATCAAAAACAACACATAAATACCACTTAATATTCTCTCAAGCAAACATCCATCGAAATACATCTTTTTTTCCAAAGAATATCCCCTTTCTCTTACAAGGAACGGAACAATAAAACTTAAGATGATATTCATAGCAAATATGCCTGGATCAACACTGCCT
>CAVEWD010000118.1:0-3263 GCA_963619195.1 bacterium
CGGTGAAGCTCTCCGAAGTTATTGATGACCCGAAATTTGTTGCCCATAAATCCCCCTTGGCTGTGGCCTTAGGGCAAACCCTCACAGGGGAAACCCTGGTGATGGACATAACCAAAATGCCCCATATGCTTATTGCAGGCGCCACCGGAAGCGGCAAGAGCGTGTGCATAAACATAATAATAACCTCAATTTTATATCACTCCTCTCCAAAGGATGTGAGGATGATTTTAATTGACCCAAAGCAGGTAGAATTAAGCGTTTACAACGGCATTCCGCACCTTCTGATTCCTGTGGTGACAAACCCAAAGGAAGCCAGTGGAGCCTTAGGGTGGGCAGTTAGGGAAATGGACTCCCGATACCAGAAATTCAGCGAAAATAAAGTGAAGGATATAAAGGGCTTCAATGAAAAAGCCGCAAAAATCGGGGAGGAGAAAATGCCCCATGTGGTGCTGATAATTGATGAGCTCAACGACCTTATGATGCTCTCCCCCCAACAGGTGGAAAATTCCATATGCCGTCTTGCTCAGCTGGCAAGAGCCGCAGGAATTCACCTTGTTTTGGCCACTCAGCGCCCCAGCGTGAATGTTATTACAGGCACAATTAAGGCAAATATTCCCTCCAGAATTTCCTTTGCCGTCACAAGCCAGGTGGACTCCCGCACAATTTTAGACATGAGCGGAGCAGAAAAGCTTTTGGGCCGAGGCGACATGCTTTATAAGCCAATGGACGAAAACCAGCCCATAAGAGCTCAATGCGCCTTTGTAAGCGAAGATGAAGTGGAAAAAATTGTGGAGTTCATAAAACAAAACAGCCAAGCTGCCTACGATGAGCAGGTGAGCGAGGACATTAAAAACTCTGTTAGCGAAGACCTCTCAAAGAAGGCTTTGGACAGAGCTGCAGAGGATGATGGAGATGATGAGGCTTTAATTAAAAAGGCTGTAGAGATAGGCTATCAGAACAAAAACAAAATTTCCACCAGTCTAATCCAAAGGAAGTTGCGCTTAGGCTATGCCCGAGCAGGCAGAATTATGGATGAAATGGAGGAGCGAGGCTACGTTTCCCCCGCGGACGGCAGCAAGCCCCGAGAAATTTTAGTTAGCTACGAGGAGATATTCGGTGAATAAAAAAATTTATATACACACCTTAGGCTGCCCTAAAAACGATGCAGACAGCGAAGGCATGGCCAACATACTAACGAATGACGGCTTTGAAATTATCTTTGAGCCGGAAGAAGCCGACATTATTTTAATAAACACCTGCTGCTTTGTGAATGACGCCAAGGAAGAGAGCGTGGAAGCAATTTTGTCGGCCTGCGAAATGAAAAAAGAAAATCCAAGCCTTAAGGTGGCGATTTGCGGCTGTCTTGCCCAAAGGTATTCCTCCGAACTTAAAGATGAAATCCCTGAGGTGGATTATTTCATTGGCACAGGTGAAATTGCCAAAATAAATAAAATTTTGGCTTCAAGCGAAAAAATTAATATCAATGATATAAATTCTCCCATTGAGGAAATGGGAAGGGAAACCTTGTATGATGCCTCCTATGCCTATGTGAAAATAAGCGAAGGATGCGACAAGCACTGCACCTACTGCATTATTCCAAAGCTGAAGGGAGCTCACCGCAGCCGAAAAATGGAGGATATCCTAAAAGAGGTTGAACACCTCTCCAAGGAGGAGGGTCGAAGCGAAATTATTTTAGTGGCCCAGGACACCGGTGCCTATGGTATGGATTTATACAAAAAAAGAATGCTATCAGAGCTGATTAAAAAAATTGCCGAAATCCTGCATGTGCATTGGATAAGGCTTTTGTATGTGTATCCAGAGGAGGTGGACGATGCTCTCGTTGAAACCTTCAAAAGCTGTGAAAAGCTTTTAAACTACATTGACATACCACTTCAGCATATAAACGACAGAATGCTTAAGCTAATGAACCGCCGCACCTGCAAAAACGACATATTAAATCTCATTAACAAGCTGCGGGGGCAAGTGCCGGACATTGCCATACGCTCCTCCTTTATAGCAGGTTTTTGCACTGAAACAGATGAGGACATTAATGAACTGGAGGAATTTTTAAAAAATGCTTCTCTCACCCGTGCCGGCGTATTTGCCTATTCCAGAGAAGAGGGCACTCCGGCAGATGAAATGGGCGGTCATATTGATGAAGAAGTAAAGAAGTCAAGGCGCGATAGGCTTATGCAAACCCAAATGGAAGTAAGCGAGAAGGTACTTTCGGGCTTTGTGGGGAAAACCCTTGAGGTGGTAATTGAGGGAATGGAGGATGATGGCCTGTTTTGCGGCAGAAGCTACCTGGACAGCCCGGATATTGACGGCACAGTTTATGTTTACAGCGACAAAATGCTGGAATTAAACGAATATTATATGGTGGAAATAACCGATTCCACTGAATATGATTTATGGGGGAATGTGAAATATGAAAATCAATAAAAACTTACCAAATCAACTAACTCTCTTTAGAATGCTTCTTGTGCCGGTGTATGCGGTGCTGTTTCTGGTGGACTTTAAAAATCACCTGATTATATCGGGAATTGTGTTCATAATTGCCTCTTTAACAGATTTCTTTGATGGAAGAATTGCAAGAAAATATAACCTTGTTTCCGACTTCGGGAAATTTGCTGATCCTGTGGCAGATAAAATTCTGGTGCTCACCTCAGTGGTGCTGTTTTGCGAGGCAGGCAGAGTTTCCGGCTGGAGCGCAGCCATAATGGTGGCAAGAGAAATAATGGTGGCATCCTTAAGATATATGGCTGTGTTAAAAAGCAGAGTGCTGGCGGCAGATATTTTTGGAAAAATCAAAACCATGCTTCAAATGGTGGCGTTGGTGCTTATGCACTTTGAGGGAATATTAAGCTTTCTAACAATCCCTGCCACAGTGCTTTACTACCTAGCAGTGCTTTTCACAATAATTTCCGGAGCAAACTACCTTATAAAAAACAGGGATGTAATAAGCTATGGCTTTGAAGATTAATAAGGCTGCAATAATTGCCGTTGGAGATGAGGTGCTTTGCGGCGAAGTGGTGAACACCAATACTGCCTATATAGCAGGACGCCTTGAAAAAATCGGCATTAAGTGCGTGTACCAATGCGTTATTTCCGATGACACTAAGCAGGTGAAGGAGCAAATTTCCCACTGCGAAAAGATAGCAGAGCTTATAATAACAATTGGTGGCTTAGGTCCCACCAAGGATGACCTCACAAAGGAGGCAGTGGCGGATTATTTAAATCTGAACCTTGAGGAAGACAAGGCC
>CAVEWD010000119.1:0-979 GCA_963619195.1 bacterium
GTTTTCCCCCACCACCCTCAGCTTTCTATCTAAAATTCCAATTCGCCTTTCAATTTCAATTATTTCTCCGCTGGAGGCATCGTAGCGGGAAACCAGATACGGCGCCTCCCCACAGGTGATTTCCAGCCGCCGGGAATCCACATATTTTTGCCATTCTCCAGCTGTTTTAAAGGGTATTTTCTCAGGGTTCACCCTCCACTCCCGGCCATTTTCAAAATTAAACAAATTTGCCCTTCCAAACCACTCCTCATCGCAGTGGTTGTTCATTTTGTTGCAAATCCAGGAAGGAGTGAAAACCTCCGCTTTTTCCCGGGTGCGCTGAAGCTGAAGGTTTTTTTCCTTCAAAACCCGGGGCTGCAGGCAGCATGGGTCGAGCCCTAAAAGCACTTCCCTTGTCATTTCCTCCCTTTCCCCAATGGGAATGCCGCTCTCGCTGTAGGCGCAGGTGGCAAAGATTATGTTTCTTTTGGTTGTTTTATCCCTAAGAAGATACTTTAAATTCTCCTTCACTGGGTAGGCATCTAAATTTATTATCTTCTCCAATTTTCCTCCCTTTGCTGCTCTGCCCTCGTTTAGTAATAGAATAACTTATTTTGAAATTTTTTTCAATGACATTTAGTGACAATCGACGGAGTTTGTTCGAAATCAAAAGCTATCAATGGGTAGCGCACCTTAAGCCCTTCCTCCGCTTTTTGGGGGGGCCAAAAAGTAATACTCCGCCCTTTCGCGGGCGGGCGACGCCTCCGCTTTTTAGCGGCAAAAAGCGGAGTGAAAAGCCGCTGAGGGGTTCCGAATCCCCTCAGACTCCCAACGGCTCCTGCAGAGAGCAAGTTTTGGTTCTTTTGCCACAAAAGAACTGCCTGCCACGCATAGGGGCATAAAAATAAAATCTTAAAAGCATAGCTTTTATAAAAAGAAATTATTATGCGCCTACCTTCCCCTTTGGGCGGCAAAGAGGCACTCATCCACATTCATAAAC
>CAVEWD010000119.1:989-3248 GCA_963619195.1 bacterium
GAGTGTGTTCTAAAAAAAAGACGAGCCATGAGGCAAAATCTGGCACACAATGTGCCTGATTTTAGCGACTCGGCTTTCCGCCTGGGCTTTTACTGCGGAAAGCATAGAGCAAAGAAATTATTATGCGCCTACCTCCCCCTTTGGGCGGCAAAGAGGCACTCATCCACATTCATAAACATAGAAAGCTTTTTTCTTGCCCTTTGCAGGGCGTTATCCACGCTTTTTAGGTCTCTGTTAAGGGCCTTTGCAATCTGGGAGTAGCTCAGCCCCTTGGCCAACAGCACAACAGCCTCCCTTTCCGTTTTTGAAAGATTTGCGTCCATAACCCCCTTAAGCCTCTCAAAAACATCCCTCACCACAACATATCTCTCAGGGTCTTCCGCCACACTGCACACCCTTTCATTCCAATCTCCATTCTCAAGGTATTCCCGCCTTAAGTGCTCATCCAGCGCAATTTTTTTCTTTGTTGCCCGAAAAACATAGGTTTTCACCGTTCTTCTTATGGCTTCACTTGCATATGAAAAAAACCTGCTTCCATAATCCGCTTTGAAGCTGAGGGCTGCGCGGTAAAGCGCAATTAACGCCTGCTGCGCCAAATCATCCTCATCATAACAGCCATTTTTCACATAAAAACGGCTATTAAAACAAATAAACTTGCTGAATTTGGTTTTTAAAGCACAGAAGGCATCGCCATCTCCATTTTTCACCAATTCAACAAGTTCTTCATCGCTCAAATCATCATACATAAGTTCCATCCTCACCGCAGCTCCCATAGTAGACTGCTCATTCATTAAATTATTAAATTACAAACATGATAATATAAAATTTTTTTTATGTCAAGAAATTTTTTTCAAAGCCCCGCCTTCATGCCGGATTCTGCCCATATAAAACGCTAAAACAGCTTAAAAGGGTAGAAACGAATCACCACCTTGCCCCTAATGGCATCCAGGCTGAAACTTCCAAGCACCCTGCTGTCAATGCTGTTGGGGCGGTTGTCCCCCATGGCAAAAAAGCAGCCCTGCGGAACAACAATCTCCTCAAAATCATTATATTCAAGCCCTTCGGGAAGATAGTCCTCGCTAAGAGGTTCACCATTTATATAAACAGTGTTGTTTTTAATGGAAATTCTCTCCCCCTCCAGGGCTACAACACGCTTCACATAGTTTTTTTCTTCATCAATTTTTATAACAACAATATCGCCCCTATCCGGCTCACTAAAGGTATATGCAAGCTTGTTTAAGCCCAGCTTATCATCATTATTCAAAGTGGGATACATGCTGGTTTGCTTAACTATCACCATCTCAAACACAAATGTTCTAATTAAAAGCCCCACTATAATGGCAACTGCAATTGATATTGCCCAATCTTTTATTTCCTTTTTTTTATCTATTTTTTCCTGTTCATCCATACCTGAAATTATACTCTTAAAAACATAATAAACAACAGCCTCAAAAATAATTGAAATTAAATATTTAAAAATGTATAATAGTGTAAATTTTAAAAATTATTCGGAGGTTCAATAATGGAGCTTAAAGAAGTTGAAAAAGCCATAATGGAAGCAGGCTTTTACGAATATAAAATAATATCAAAGGATGATCTTATTTTTTCAGAGGATGTTTTCACCCAATGCAAGAGAAACACCTGCGGAATGTTCGGCAAAAACTACGCTTGCCCTCCCCTTAACGGCACCACTGATGAATGCAAAGAGAGAATATTAAAATTTAACAACCTGATTTTGCTTAATAAACTAATTAATATAAGTGACCGCGAGGCAATGGAGGAGTCCCACAAGGCCTTTAGCGAAGCCTGCAATAAAATGCGCAAATTCGTTGAGGCTGACGGAGGCATGCTTTTTGATGCCGGCCCCTGCGACATTTGCAAGGAATGCGCTATTTTAACCAATGAGCCCTGCCGATTCCCCGATAAAATCCGCTATTCCGTGGAAGGACACCGCCTTGATATTTGCTCAATGTCCATAAAGCTTAAAATGACCTACAACGGCGGCGAAAAAGGCGTTGGATATTTCGCCCTGCTGGCATTTTAGAAGCTGATTTAAAGGCCATATATTTTAAAAAAAATCTTTAGGCGTGTGGAGCACATGCGCCTTTATTTTTTTAATTCCAATAAATTTGCCGCATTAATTCAAAATTTTCTCCACCTCCCCTAACACCATAAACAAAATCGCAAAAATTTCAAAGATGAAAAATCCGTTAATAATGGTTAAATTATGTTCTTATTTAATATAAGATGATATAATAT
>CAVEWD010000120.1:0-3231 GCA_963619195.1 bacterium
ATAAAATCCTTCACACCCTTTTTTACCTTGTAGGTGCCACGAGCTTTTTTTAATAAAATGCTATTAACAATATCCACAGCGTCTTCATCATAGAGGGCATATAGGATGGTTTTTGAAAGAAAACCGGTTCCACCCCCAAGCCACACAGTGCCCTTCGCTTTGCTGCCACGGCCAAACCTTGAATAAAAGCTGTTGAAGGAAATTTGCTGAAAATAATCCAGAGCAGCAAAAACTTCATCTATTGTAATATTACAGATATTTGTGTCAATTGTCAACTCAAAATCAATCTGGCTGCCGGGTTTTAAGGCTTCTCTGAGAATTGGAAGGGGCTTTTCTTTTCCTCCAAGGGTATAATCAATCTTTTGGGCAAGGGTTAATTGCGAAAGGGGCAAAGGCTTGCTGTCGCTGACAATGAAACCAGCCATAATGGAATTAACAGCATCGCTTTGTTTTTCCTTGCGGTTAAGGGTGTGAAGCACAGCAGCCTCTAAATTGGCAGTTTCCTTGTTTAAATATGACTTTCCGGGGCGTTGTTCAAAGGAGGCTTTTTTTAAGGAATAAAGCTCGTCTGAATAAAAGCCGGGCCTTTGATGAATTCTCCAGCAAATCAGGGCGGTGCGAAGCATCCCCTTCAGGGTGCTGCCGGGCACATAGGGCATGCCATAGGGGTCCTTCACAAAGCATAATATTTCCTTAGGGGTGCCGCCTCTGCCGTTTTGCTTTTTCACAAAGGCATCGCCGGAGTCCATGGTGTAGAGCTTCCAACTTTCAATGCGCTGATGGGATATATTTTTCTCTCTTAGCCATTGTCCCAAACCTATGCTTCCATAGCTGGAGCTCAGCATGAAATCTGCATAGTCTTCCTCAAGGCGAAGCTTACTAATCTCCTGAAACATTTTGTTTGTATCCGGCACAATTACCGTGCGTTCGCCTTGCCGAATATACTCTTTTTTACCAAGCTTCGCACCACTTCCCACATGAATGGGGGCTAAGGCAGTGATGCGCAGATTATAATGTTTTAGATAGTCCTTCATGGTTATACCTCCAAAAACAAACCCTTAGCATATCGATACACAGCGTGGGCTCCCTCTTCGCGAACATCATAAACATCGCCATGAAAGCGGGTTAAGAAACAGGAACCTGCCTGCATTGTGTAAAGGTCACGTTTTTTCATTGGACTTTCCGCATAGGTTTGGGAATAAACAAAGCCGGAACGCTTTTGCACAAGGTAGCACGCCCCCGCAAGGGCAGCTTCCAGCTCATCATCCTTAGGCAAAGCAGTGGAAAGCAGCATATATCGGCCACCTTTTTTTGAGGCTGAATTTAATATATTTTCTGCCGGCGCACCATTACAAAAGCTGAATCTCCCTTTGCCGCTGCCCCGCTTACCGCCTATTCCAGAAAAGGAGAGGCTTTTCAGAAGATCTTTCAATAGATACCTAACATCTTCGTTTTTCAACGCAGCAATTATATACAGCCCACACCCATCGTTGAATAAATAGTTGCCCACACGGTATGGAAGGGTGTCGTCCTCTCTGCGCACTGCAGCCATCACCTGAGTGTATACCTTTCCAAAATTATGCGTGTTCACTTCCTCCGGCATAAGCTCCCCGGCAAGATAGCTATTTAATTTCTCCGCGGGAATATATTTCAGCTTTTTATATTGCTTTTTAATTTTTGAATTGCCCTCATCCTTAAGTTCAACATAAAGCATTGGCTTAGGAAGAAAATATTCCTCCTTAATATATGGAAACGCGTCTGAAAAGAGAAGTTCTTCGTTTTTTACGGCGTTATAGAACTCATTTGCCACGCCCAATTTCATTGCCTCAATATAAAGGGCTGAAAAAAGGGTGTCGGCACAAAAATTCAGTGCACTTTCATCTAATGAGCCATTGCCAAAATGAACAGGTGAAGTGAACTCAAATTTATAAATTTTATAATTCATTATAGCTCCTTATAAATTAGCAAGCATTTGTCTGCATTGCTCCAATGCGTCTTCATCCACTTCGCCAATAACTGGGTCAATTTCAATATCATAAAACTCAACCTTGCCATAGCCGCGGGAACCGCTGCCGCCAAGGTAGTCGTATTGAAGCAGGCTGAAACCCTTTTGAAGAACTTCAAAGTCCCGCAGCATGGTTTCGCTGTTTTTATATTCATAAACAAGGTCCAAGCCAAATTTTGCGCCACGAATCACACGTTCTATCTGTCGTGGATTTGCCTCTGCAATACAACGCTTAATTGTGTTTTCAAACTTAACCTCTGTGGCATGGAAAATGTTTACTCTGCGAAGTTCATCTTTATTTTTCAAAAACATGTCTGAAAAAAGAAGCCTTGCAGTGTGGGCGTCTCCCTTTTTAGCTGAACCAAATAGTGATTTTATGCATTCAGCATCTTCCTCCGGGTTAGATGCCACCTTTTCATTATAATATTTTGCCAACAGCTTGCGCATTTTGCCCTTTAGTGAGCTGCCAGGAATAATTGGCTCTCCTGAGCGAACATCGCGGATTACCGGGGAATCCACTGCGCCAATTGCAGCAAAAGCATCGCTGCCGCCGATATGAAGACCAGTTTTAACCTCAAGTGTGCCTGTAATTTCTAATTTTGCAAACATAATAATACCCTCCCTTATTCGTCTTTACCGCCATAATATTTGCGGAACGCCACCAATGCCTCAATGTAGCGGTTGAACAAAATGTAATTTTTTCGACTGCCATTAATTTCATTAATGATGTTAAACACATCAGCTTCTTCTAAAAATGCTTTAACGCTGGGTTCTCGGGCTTCGTAATAAAAGCGCAGCTTCATATAATTGATTCGCCCAATTATATCACTGTTTAGCTCATCATTTTGGCAATTTACAACCTCGTTGTAAATATCGGATGCCATTGCCAGCAGGTTTCTTATTTTTGATGTTGTAACAATTGGAACAGGCTTATCCTTCTTATCTCTTTTACCTGCCAGATTTTTAATCCTTTGTTCTGCAAAATCTACATAATTTTTTTCATTAATGCGCATTTTGGCTTTCTCCTTCCTTTTCTCTTTGCATATACACATAAAGATAAATGGCACTCACAACTTGTCTGCGGCTTTCTTCTTCAGTGGACCATTTATACATTTTTGACGAAAATTCGGTATATAAATTTCTCTCTTCCCCGGAGATGCTTTCGTCTCGCCAGTCGGGCTCCATGCGGGAAAGATAATACACGAATCTTGCGCGGTTAAATCGGT
>CAVEWD010000121.1:0-3210 GCA_963619195.1 bacterium
TTTATAAAAGCTCAAGAAAATCCACTGCCTTTAGGCAGTGGGTGCTCTTGAACGAGGTGCTGGGTTACAAGCACAGTACCTCGTAAGGCACGTAGTGCCGCTTTTAGTAGAGCCGTAGCGAAGCGGATTGCGAATAGCATTGATATTTTGGAGGAAATTAAGATTATGAAAACAGCGTTGGTTACCTCAACTGGGTCGGCTGCAACAGATATTACCCTTAAAAGCCTAAAACGAATGGGCTTTCGCGTGATTGGCTGTAATATATATCCTAAAGAATGGGTGGTGGAATCATGTGAGATGGATGCATTTTATCAGGCACCACCAGTAGCTGATCCAGACAATTATCTTGCGTTTATGAAAAATCTTTGTATTAAGGAAAAAATTGAGTATTTACTTCCTATGCTTGACTATGAAATAGACCTTTTGAATTGTAATCGCGAATGGTTTGCAGAACATGGAGTAAAGCTATGTATTTCGCCAAAAGAAGCGCTGGACATCATCCGCAATAAGAAGAAATTGGCTGACTTTGTGGCTAAGGAGTGCAAAAAAACTCAATCAATTCCAACTAAGATGTTACGTGATATTAAGAAGTTAGAGTGGAGCTTCCCGGTTGTATGTAAACCATATAATGGTCGCAGCAGCCAGGGACTAAAATATATATATAATCAAAGTGAGTGGGATGAATTTGTTGCAACAGCAGATAAGGATATTTATATTGTCGAGCCATTTATTGAGGGGCCACTTGTGATGGTAGAGGTTGTTCGACAAATTGAGCCACATAAAGTGGTGGCTATGACTCGCAGGGAATTAATTTGTACACCTCATGGTTGTTCAACCGCTGTTTACGTTTATCAGGATAAAGAGCTGGAAGAAACTTCTAAAATTTTGGCGGATAAATTGAATGTTTTGGGTGATGTGAATTTTGAATATATTCTGGACAAAGACGGAAAGTACCATTTGGTAGAGTGCAATCCACGTTTTTCTGCTGGTTGTGAATTTTCTTGCATTGGTGGATATGATTACATTGAGAACCATATTAAGTGTTTCATGGGAAAAGAAATTGAAGATGCTAATTTTAAACATAACATGATCATTGCAAGAAAGTATGAGGAATATATTACTGCAGTTGATGTAGAAGTGGAATATTGTAACACTTGCCATTGATTACAGAAATAAGGAGGTATAGATGGGTTTTTCGGCACTAAATTTATTATATGATATAGCATGGATGTCTGCACTGCTGCTGATTGCTAAAGTGATACGAAGTAAAGTGCGTTTTGTTCAGAAGTTATATATACCGGCTGCGTTAATTGCAGGTTTTATTGGACTTTTTGCAGGGAAGCAATTTTTGAACGTGATTCCGTTTAGCTCTGAAATCTCAAATTATGCCGGAATATTAATTGCTTTTGTTTTTGGGTCAATGTTTATTGGAAATAAAACAAAGGTGTCATTTAAAAGGATGTTTAATTCTGTAGGAGATAGCTTCCTGGTAAATGCTGCTTCTGAAATTATGCAGTTTGGGGTATTTATCTTATTGGGAATTTTAGTTTTTCCGCTTTTCTTTAAAGAAATTAACCAAGCTTTTGGCCTTATGCTTCCGTCTGGTTTTGTGGGGGGGCATGGAACTGCAGCAGCTATAGGAAGTGTTTTGGTAGATAGCGGCTGGTCTGATGCTACAAGTATAGGACAAACATTTGCAACAATTGGACTGCTTGGCGGTATTCTCGGTGGGATAACAATGATTAACATTGGTGCTCGAAGAGGAGACACTGCCATTATAAAGAACGTAGAAGATTTACAGGAAGAAATGCTGACGGGGCTGGTGCAGAAGAATGACCGAAGCGAGTTTGGACATAACACTGTCAATGCGATGTCAATCGATACACTTACATGGCACTTTTCATTAGTCCTGGCTGCCGTTGGCATGGCATATGGTGTGAATGCAGGCTTGAAGGCATTGCTGCCATCAATATCTTTTCCTGTATATGGTCTTGCGTTAGTATGCAGTATAATTTTACAGGGACTATTAAAACGAATTAATCTTGATGAATATGTTGACAAGAAAATAATTACTCATATTGGCAGCAGCGCAACAGATTATTTGGTGGCATTTGGCGTTGCATCTATCAATATCAGTGTTGTGGTGAAGTATCTAGCTCCAATTATTGTATTTTCAGTGGTTGGATTTATTTTTGTTGTTGCTTGGTTTTGGCTTGTTTCACCAAGATTCTTTCGAAATTATTGGTTTGAGAGGGGAATTTATATTTATGGATTATCTACTGGAGTTATGTCGACAGGCATAATTCTTCTTAGAATTACTGATCCGGAATTTAAAACAGGTGTATTGGAAGATTTTGGATTTGCATGGATTTTTCTATCCTTTATGGATAT
Source organism: bacterium (assembly GCA_963619195.1). Lineage (GTDB taxonomy): Bacteria > Bacillota > Clostridia > Eubacteriales > Anaerofustaceae > RUG14186. The sequence goes on from CAVEWD010000121.1 coordinate 2,392, forward strand.
GTTTCTTGTTTCTTTTTCACCGATGTTCATTCTAAAAGGTGTTGGTGTTTTGTATGGTTCGATTTTGTTGTTACTCGGTGCATTATGTTTAATAGCTTGTAAAGTAGTGTTTAGAAAGCAGAAATATGGCTAAGGAAGAACTGACGAGCCGCCAATGGCGGCTTTTAAAAAGCATGCAGGTTAGAGCAGGCTAACTGAATTTTAAGTTTCTTCTAATCTGATTATTTTACGAAAAGAAACAGAATCATCTATGTCAAAGAAAGCAAAAGATTTTCAAAAGAAAGCAATTGGCGCATTCTATCGCGGCAATGGCATCGATGCTGATGTGGATGATTTTGATTTAGAGGATGAAATGATGAGAATTCTTATACTTGGAGCAGGAGTGCTAGGCTGCAATCTTGCGATGAACCTGTTTCGTGCAGGAAAAGATGTTACATTGCTGGCTCGCGGTGATTGGGGCAGGCAGATTGAGAAAAACGGTCTTACCATCAGGTATCGATACTCGTTAAAAAAGAGTACCGCAAAAATCCCCGTTATTCATACTCCGGATGCACAGGATGTTTACGACGTGATATTTGTGACGGTGCGGTTTACACAGCTTGATTCTGTCATTCAGATGCTGAGAGAGACCCCTTCCCGCAACATTGTATTTGTCGGCAATAACACGAGGGCGGAGCAATGTGCCGCCGCACTGCCTGAGAAAAACGTGATGTTTGCCTTTGCAAGCTCTGCGGGACACAGGGAAAAGACCTATGTTTCCTCCGTTGACCTGAAGAAAATCACAATCGGTCAGCTGAAGAACGCAAGCTCAAACGAACA
>CAVEWD010000122.1:0-3189 GCA_963619195.1 bacterium
CTGCACAGCCTATCACAAACATTGTGATGGGTCAATAGCTATAAAAAATTTTACAAATTTTAACTTATTTATTCTTGTCTTACCAAAAGGCGGCTACCTGAAATGAACCCTGGGCGGCCGCCTTTTTTAATAAAATATGGGCCTACTTAAAGGCTCGTTTTTTAGTTTTTAACAGCATTAATGCTGCACCCATAAATGCAACAAAGGCTCCTCTTAACACTAAACCTGTGTTGTCACCTGTGGCAGGAGCTATGTCGGAAGAAGGGGATTCTTCCTCTGTGGTAGGCGCAAATTCAAGGTAGAAAACTGCTTCATTCGGTGAATAGTCTGAATAGTAATAACCTTCATATTGGTTGTCATATTCTTTTCCATTTAGTGTGGCAGTCACATTTTCGTCGAATACCCTTTGTTTTTCATCTGTAGCCTGTTGAGAGAAGAATGTTATTTCAGCCTGATAAACATAGCCTTCTTCAAATTTTTCTGTGTAAACAAGCTCAAAGGGTGCCTCTCCCACCCATTCACATTCAAGTCTTGTGTTAAACCATGGGCATATCTCATCTTCCTCATGGGGTGTGTCATTCCACTCCTTCATGGTTTTGTAGTCTTCAGCGGTCATTTTTCGCCAAATAATGTAATAAGGAGAAACACACTCCTCAGGGGTGGAAGAACAGAGGCTGGGAAGATTTGCGGGAGTTTGTCCAATTATCGGCTCGGTTATTTCCGCAGTTATGTGTTTAATTAAGGTGTATTTGTCTTCGCTATAGTGCAATGGTTCAACAAGGTAATTCACGATAACTTTATTTGAATTTACATAAATATCATCATATAGGTTGGTGCATTCCTTGCCATTCACCGTGCAGACTATATTTTCGTCAAATTCATAACCTTCCTTTGGAGTTAAAACACCCCTCATTCTGTAGTAATATCTCGCAGAAATTGTGCCGCCTGTGCTTTCTGTTGTCCATATGTCTGATTTTTGTCCTGTATAGTTAGTCACATGGCAAGAATACCAGTTTACTGCGTTCATGCTGCCCTTTTCTGTTTGAACCGTTACTGCATTTTCAATTCCTTCCCCATCGCCAGCATTTGCAACAGCTTTAAAGCGATTGAATTGAATGTTGAAACTTGGGGTGGTTCCTAGCTCAGGGTCGTCTATTGTTATGGTAAGTGAAGTTATTTTTGTCTTTTCACCAGACTCTTCTTCATTTGCCAAAACCGAAAACGGCGCTAGGCACACCGCCATGCACACTATAAGCAGTACAGCTAAAATGCGTTTTTTCATTTTAATTCCTCCGTTGTTATGAATCATATAAATATAATCTGCGGATAGCTTTTTTAACATAAAAACTATAAGATAAGCTCCAAATTCAGTAATGTTATTATGAACTATTATTAGCAGAAAAACAAGCCTTTAAAATGCAAAAATAGCCAAGAAGGAATTTCTTTTGGTGCCCAGTTTTGCACTCAGGTTTCGTTTTCTTCTCTTTTTATTTGTTTTTAACTGAGTTAGTTTAAACTAACCAAAGGTTCTTTTTTAAGCTGCCCCTTAGCGCAGCTTGCTGTTAAAATATATCAATTCGCTTATATAAAGCGGATTGATCTCATTTACCCTTATCTTACCAAAAGGCGGCCGCCCAGGGCAGCCGCCTTAATAGTAGAATCAGGAGAATCTATTATTTGTTATATTTTCTTTTTTTACTAGCCACTGCCGCGGAAATCAGTGTGACAATGGAAATTACAAGGAGGGTGAACCACATTGCAATTCTTGAATTATCCCCTGTTTTAGGTGCTTTAAGCTTAGCCAAAGCATTTTCTGCACTGGTGAGCTTATCAAGGTTTTCAACAAGCTGTCTTTGTGCATCTGTGAGAGCGTTGTAGGCTTCTCTTGCGGCTTTGATTGCTTCCTCGCTCTTCGTGGTTACAGGCTCCTCAATTTCATCAATGAGCCCTTCCACTTCATCCGCCTTGTTGTGGTCAGCTAAAAGGGAAGCATATCTAAGCTCTGCTAAGTTTAAGGTTTCACGGTTTGTAACCCTTTTCTGCTGTGATTCCTCCAGAGCATTGTAAGCATCTCTTGCAGCCTTAATGGCTTCTTCGCTGTCGATGGTTACCTTGCCAATTGCATCGATCTTAGAAATAACATCATCAATCTTAGCCTGCTCCTGTGCCTTAAGTTCATTGTATTTCTTCTGTGCTTCAATTAGCTTGGAGGCATTTTCCACCTTCTGCTTATCTGTGCTGGAAAGCTTGTTGTAAGCGTTAAGAGCTTTATCAATGGCATCCTTGCTTTCTAATGTTACTTCGCCAATTGCGTCAATCTTCTTTTCAACAGTTTCAGGTGTTTCTGTAACGGTTACCTTCACAATGCCGCTGTTTACGCTCTTTTGTGAAGCATTCACTCCTGCTGTTACCTGAACGTAATATTCCTTTTCGCCATATTCCTCTGAAGGTGCATACATGAAGTTGCTTACCTCATAGGGCACTTCTTCAAATACGCCGTCTAAATTCATTGCAAACCACTTGTAGGTGAGGTTTGTGCCCTCAGCTTTAACCTCAATTGGTATCTGCTCGCCTTGGCCAACGGTTATTTCTGTTGGAAGATCTGTGGTAATCACAGGTGCCTCCACCTCTCCATGGGGCTGCCAGGTTAAAATTGGGTATCCATCATTCACCAAAAGGTTATCATCTGTAAATTCCTCTCCCAAAGTTGAGGCCAGAGCCTTAAGCTCATCGGAGGTTTTAGCCTCAGCTGCTGCAGCGTTATTTGTGGTGCCTTCAGCTAAGGTTGAAGTAAGATAATACACATTTGTGATTGTTCCAGAAGTTTTGTTGCCTAAAATGGGTTGATAATCGGCATTTCCAACATTATAGGTGTTTGAAATGCTGAACATCGCCATTACGTTGTAACCCACAATACCTGCAGTGTAGCCTTCTGAGCCTGTTACCTTGCCTGAGTTGTAGCAGTTGGCAATTGAGCCAAGAGAAGTATAGCCTGCAATTCCACCTGTGTTGTATGTGGCATCTACCTTACCTGAGTTGTAGCAGGAATTCATATTCACATTTGTGGCTTTTCCTACAATTCCCCCGGTGTTGTTTGCGGAGCTAATAATTTTGCCATCGTTGTAAGAATTCTGAATCACAACTCTTTGCATCCAGTTTCCCATGGCTTCGCCCACAATACCGCCTGTG
>CAVEWD010000123.1:0-3186 GCA_963619195.1 bacterium
CCGTGGATGAGCTGCGAAAAGCGGAACAGGCATGACCGAAATCATGCCTGTTCCAAAAAAATTTGATTTTACTGTCTTACCAGCAGGGAGCTAATCCCGGTGTTTTATATTTTGCGCTAAAGCTTTAAGCTAGAAAATATCTGTGATTCTCTCGAAGAAATGGTCATCTGCAGCTTTATCGTGCTGTTTAATCATATCAAATTCTTCGTTGTCGAAAATATCATATTTATTTTCTTCAGCCACTGCCACTTCTTCAACGGCTTCATCGCCATCTTCGTGTTCATGCTCATGCTCACATTCTTCACAGCCGCATCCATCATCTAAAAGGAAATCATTCATATCCTCATCGTCCTCATGAAGACATCTGTCATCAATAACAGGCTCAATTTCGGTGTATTCCTTAATGCCGGTTCCAGCAGGAATAAGCTTACCAATGATGATGTTTTCCTTAAGACCTGCCAAGGGGTCAACCTTGCCCTTAACTGCTGCGTCGGTAAGCACTCTTGTGGTTTCCTGGAAGGAAGCAGCTGAAAGGAAGCTGGAGGTGGCTAATGCAGCCTTTGTGATTCCCAAAAGGGTTCTTTCTGCTGTTGCTGGGGTTTTGCCCTCTGCAATTGCCTTTTCGTTTTCTTCCTCAAGCTCAACCCTATCCACGCTGGTGCCCGGAAGCAGGCTGGTGTCACCGCTTTCAATAATGCGGTATTTTCTCATCATTTGACGAATGATAACTTCAATGTGCTTATCGTTAATATGAACGCCCTGGAGTCTGTAAACCTTCTGCACTTCCTGAAGGATGTAGCGTTGAACTCCATCTATTCCCTTCACTGCCAACAAATCGTTGGGGTTGATGCTTCCTCGGGTGATTTCATCTCCTGCCTTAATTGGCATTCCTTCTCTCACCAGAAGTGTTTCACCAAATGGAATTTCATACTCGCGGCTCTCGCCTTCGCTGTTGGTAACCACCACAACTCGCATATTCTTCTTATTTTCAGCGAAGCTCACATTTCCGTCTATTTCACTGATTATGGCAGCACCCTTCGGGCGTCTTGCCTCAAACAGCTCTTCAACACGGGGCAGACCCTGTGTCATATCCTCTGCGCCTGCAACACCGCCGGTGTGGAAGGTTCTCATGGTGAGCTGTGTACCAGGTTCACCAATTGCCTGTGCAGCTATTGTGCCCACTGCCTCACCAATGTTAACGGTTCTCATTGTGGTTAAGTCGGTGCCATAGCACTTCTGGCAAACGCCGTTTTTGCTCTTGCAATTGAACACTGTGCGGATTGAAACCTTTTTAAGCCCGCTTTGAGCAATAGCATCTGCCTTTTCAAAGGTTATAAGCTCATTTTTGCCCACAATCAATTCACCTGTTTCAGGGTTAACGATGTCAGCTGCGGCATATCTGCCTGCCACCCTCTCCTTGAGGGTTTCAATGGTGTCGTTGCCGTTTTTGATTGCAGACACCTCAAAGGCCACGTCAGATCCACAGTCCTGCTCACGAATGATTTGATCCTGGCTTACATCCACCAGTCTTCTGGTGAGGTAACCAGACTCAGCAGTTCTTAGAGCCGTGTCGGTAAGGCCCTTTCTAGCACCGTGGGAAGAAATGAAGAATTCAAACACGTCAAGTCCTTCACGGAAGTTTGCTCTGATTGGGAGCTCAATAATTTCACCTGTTGGTGATGCCATAAGGCCACGCATACCTGCCAGCTGACGAATCTGGTTCGTGGATCCACGAGCACCGGAGTTTGCCATCATGTTGATTGGGTTCTTCGGGTCGAGGTTGCTCATAAGGGCAGATGTAACGTCATCTGTGGCTTTTGTCCAAACATCTATTGTTTTACGTCTTCTTTCAGTATCTGTATAGAAGCCTCTGGCGTATTTCGCGTAAATTTTGTCCACTTCCTTGTCGGCGGCATCCAAAATTTCCTTCTTTGTAGATGGCACCTGCATGTCTGCCACGCCGATTGAAGTGGCTGACTGAGTGGAATATTTAAATCCGTTTCTCTTAATATCATCAAGGAGAATGGAGGTTTTTGATGGACCATAAGCAATGAAGCTCTGATAAACAATCTTTGAGAGCATTCCCTTATCCACCACAAAATCTATCTCCAACTTGAACATATCATCAAGGGTCTCTCTCTTCACAAAGCCAAGCCCCTGAGGAATGATTTCATTAAAGAGGAAACGTCCAACTGTGCTTTCAACAAGCCTTGTAACAGGTTTTCCGTCAATAAGGCGGGTTATTCTCACATGAACCTTCTCATGAATATCCACCTCGTGGTTGACATAAGCCATTTCCATTTCAGCAATATCGGTGAAGTAAATGTGACGATCCTCCAGGGTATCATCGGTCATTGTGAGGTAGTAGGAACCCAAAATCATATCCTGGGAAGGTGAAACAACAGGCATACCGTCCTGAGGCTTCAAAATGTTGTAAGCCGCCAGCATAAGAAGTCTTGCCTCAGCCTGAGCCTCCACACTAAGGGGCACGTGAATAGCCATCTGGTCGCCATCAAAGTCAGCGTTGTAAGCTGTGCACACCAACGGGTGAAGTTTTAAGGCTCTGCCTTCCACCAAAACAGGCTCAAAGGCTTGAATTCCCAAACGGTGAAGCGTAGGAGCACGGTTGAGCATAACCGGGTGGTCCTTAATAACATTGTCTAAAACGTCCCAAACCACTGGGTCAAGTCTTTCAACCTTTCTCTTGGCGCCCTTTATATTCTGGTCAATTTTATTTTTAACAAGTTCCCTCATAACAAAGGGCTTAAAGAGTTCGATGGCCATTTCCTTTGGCACACCGCATTGATACATTTTAAGCTCTGGCCCCACAACAATAACCGAACGGCCAGAGTAGTCAACCCTCTTGCCTAAAAGGTTTTGTCTAAAACGGCCCTGTTTACCCTTAAGCATGTCAGATAAGCTTCTTAATGCCCTGTTGCCCGGACCTGTCACAGGTCTGCCGTGACGGCCATTATCAATAAGGGCATCCACAGCCTCCTGCAGCATTCTTTTTTCATTTTGAATGATTATATCCGGTGCTTTAAGCTCCAAAAGCTTTTGAAGTCGGTTATTACGGTTAATAACTCTTCTGTAAAGGTCGTTAAGGTCGCTGGTGGCAAATCTTCCGCCATCAAGCATAACCATTGGTCTCAAATCCGGAGGAATAACCGGCACCACGGTAAGCAC
>CAVEWD010000124.1:0-3127 GCA_963619195.1 bacterium
GGCATAAAGGCAGCCAAATTTCCAAAAATATTTGTGACAAACTCTCCTATTGTTATATCCTTTGCTTGATAGCCACTCACATAAAGGCTTACGGTTTTAAAAGGCACCACATTGGCGTTTTGCGAAATATATCGCTTGATAACTCCCTTAGGAAAGGAAAAAATCAACTGTTGGCTTCGCCCGTAAAATGAATCGAATAGGGTTATATTCAAAACAAAGGCCACATATAAAACAAAAAACACAAAAAATGTCCTTTTCATCACCAAAGAGGCCTGATGAGACTCAAGTGCATAAGCTTTTGTTAATGCCCCAAGAGTTGCAAAAGTGGCACCAACCAAAAGCACTGCAGCTCTGAGCACGGCAGAAACAGCGTTACCGGTGAAGAATTCAGCGTAAATATAATATATGAATACAACAGCAGATGTTGTATAGAAGATAATTTCTTTTACTAATTTATTTTTCATAGTTTATTTATGATAGGTTTCGTGATTGATTATTTTGTGAGCCCTATATATTTGCTCTGCCAAAATTACTCTAAACAGATTATGGGCAAAGGTAAATTTTGAAAATGAAAGAAGCATATCTGCTCTTTCCTTTACCGTTTCATCAAGACCCGCGCTGCCACCTATTATGAAAACAATGTTGTTTAACGAATTATTATAGAGGCTAATGAATTTTTCAGCAAAAGCCTCGCTGGTGAGCATGACTCCCCCTGGGTCGCAGGCTATAACATAAGAAGCCGCCGTGATTTTTGCTAAAATCCCCTCAGCCTCTTTTTTCTTGGCACCCTCTGGGTTTGAATCACAGTCTTCATCCTTTATTTCAATTAATGATATCTTTTGAAATCGGCTTATTCTCTTTAAATAGTCATCAGTTAAGGCGCGATATTCGTCCTTTTTTAATTTCCCAACTGCAATTATTGTTATCATGTTTATTCCTTTAATTTATCCAGTCGCTAAACCAGCTTTGCATATCATCCACAAAACTGTGGTAATGATTTTCGGTGCAATATTCACTGGGGGATTCACTTATTAAATAATATTTATCCACCCTATATTCCTCCGGGCAACCTTCTGAAAAAAGTTTTCCGGTGGATGAATCAACACTGAGTTTTACCACTTCTGTGCTTTTGAAATTATCTCGTCGTGATGAAAGAATTGTAATCTGTGCCACATCGCTTTCAGAGAGTTCATTCAACGGGTTGCTTTCTGGTTTTATTATGTATATGCTGGTGGTTTCCTCTGAGTAACTTTCCTGCATTTCTGAGGACACAAACACCCCATCATTAATGCTTTGTGCCACCGACTGCCGATAAACCGAAACACACCAGCTGGAAGAGAGACTGTCTATATAATCACCGTCAACATTTCCAACCCAAACAGATGTAACTGTGGTACCGCAGCCTCCCACAAACCACACATCCCTGGCTCCGTCGGTGGTGCCGGTTTTGCCAAAGTTAGAATATCCCATGGAGGCCCCTTGAGCAGTGCCTCTTATCACCACACTGGTAAGGCAGCTTTTCATTTCGCTGGCTGTTTCCTTGCTTATAACCTGCACCGCCTGGCTTTTCTTTGGGGTGATGGTTTTGCCGGCTTCATCGGTGATGGAGATAACGTAATTTCTCTCGCAAAGGGTTCCGCCTGATGCAATAACTCCATAAGCAGAAGCCATTTGAGCCGGTTTTATACCATAGCTCATTCCTCCAAGGGCAAAAGCATAGGTGTAGTCGTCGTCCTCAATGGTGGTTATCCCAAGAGATTTCACGAAATTAATTTCATTTTCCGTTTCCCCCTTCATGAAAAATCTTAAGGAGGCACAATTAAGAGAATGCACCAGAGTTTCTCTCATGGTTACATAACCATAGTAGTCGCCATAATTTCCCGGGGAATAACCAGAAATCTCAATTGGCGAATCGTCAACAACGCTGTCTGTGGTGGCAAGATTATTTTCCAAAAGATATAGCATATAAAGCGGCTTTATGGTGCTGCCAGGTTGGCGGGCTGTATCGGCCATATCTAAAAGGGTGTTGTTGTCAGCCCCATAATAACAAAGCACATTTCCAGTGAGGGAATCCACGCTTACATAGGCACAGGAGGCCGCATAGTTTAGGGATGAAACATTATCTCTTATGGAGGTTATAGCGTTTTCCTGCATAGCGTGGTTAAGGGTGGTGTTTATGGTGAGATTGCTTGAAAATAAGAGGCTTTCAGCCTCAGCGGAAGCCTCTTCGGATGTGTAAACCAAATTGTCTATATAGTAGTCTGTAAGAATTTCCACACATTGGTGGTAAACCTTGTTAAGGTAGCTTTTATAGCCGCTTAAACAGGTGCCATAGCTATAGGATGTATCACCGGAGGATGGCGGATATATTATTATTTCCTCAGCCATAGCTTCTTCATATTCCTCCTGGCTGAGATATTCCTGCTCCAACATGCATTCCAGCACCTTCTCTTTTCGCTCTTGAGCATAAACAAGCCCTTGCTCATCTTGAGGGCAATAGGCGCTGGGTGCCTGAATTATTCCGGCTAACATGGCACATTCCGCAGCAGTGAGGTCCATTGGCTCTTTGTGAAAATAATTCTGGGAAGCCTCATACACTCCGAAAGATCCTCCGCCAAGATAGATTTCATTGAGATACATGGTTATTATCTCTTCCTTATCGTATTTCATTTCCAGGCGAATGGCCGTTATTGCCTCTTTAATTTTTCTTCCATAAGTCTGTTCATCGCTGAAAAACAAAAGCTTTGCAAGCTGTTGGGTTATGCTGCTGCCTCCCTGGACAATGCTTCCTGCTTTTATGTTTTCCACCATAGCTCGACCAATGCTTATTAAGTCCACTCCGCAGTGCTTATAAAACCTTTTATCCTCCACAGAAACCACAGCCTTAACCAAAAGGTCCGGAATTTCCTCCCGGGTGATATAGGTAACATTGCGGCTTTCTACGGTGCCTATTTCCACACCATCCGAGGAGATTACGCTGCAGGAAGTGCCTTCACGGTAGGTGTAGCTGCCAATATCGGGAAGGGTGGAAATAAACCAAATGCCCAAACCTAAAAGGATAAGTCCCAAAGCAAGCAGAATGTATAAAATTATTTTTTTTTTTTTTTCGTCATGAACCCTCTATTGA
>CAVEWD010000125.1:0-3127 GCA_963619195.1 bacterium
CCACAGAGCCTATGCATTCCTCTCCCACATAAAAAGCGCCTGTTTGCCCGGGTGCAACCCCGCTTTGGGGTTCATCAAAGATAACTGTGGCTCCGTTTTCGCAAATTTTCAGCTTTGCTGGCAAATCCGGCTGACGGTAGCGATATTTAACCCGGCAGGAAATTTCGTTTTCCACCGGACGGTTTATAAAGTGGGTTTCACTTCCCTTAAAGCCGTTTTTAAACAGCCTCGGATTTTGTGCCCCTTCGCAAACGTAAAGTATGTTTTCGCTTAGATCCTTTTCGCACACATACCATCTGTCGCCTCCGCCTAAATTACCAATTCCAAGCCCACGTCTTTGGGCTATGGTGTAATACATAAGCCCGTCATGTTCTCCGATTATTTTGCCGGAATCAGCATCCACAATTTTGCCGGGCTTAGCAGGCAGGTAGCCTGAAAGGAAGTTTTTGAAGTTTCGCTCTCCGATAAAGCAAATGCCGGTGGAATCTTTTTTTAGAGCCGTTCTAAGGCCTAATTTATCGGCAATTTCTCGCACCTTGGGTTTTATCATGCTGCCTACAGGAAACATCCCAGAAGCCACCTGAGAGGCTGTGAGGGCGGAAAGAAAATAGCTTTGGTCTTTGTTTTGGTCCACACCCTTTAAAAGGTGACCGCAGCCGCGCTCATCAACAAAATTTCTCACATAGTGTCCTGTGGCAATGTAGTCTGCATCAAATGTGCTGCGGGCATATTCCAAAAATGACTTGAATTTTATTTCGCTGTTGCACATAATGTCGGGGTTGGGTGTGCGTCCCTTTTCGTATTCATCTAAAAAGTGGGTAAAAACTCTATCCCAATATTCCTTTGCGAAATTTACCGTATAAAAGGGAATATTTAGCTTTAGACAAACGCTTTTGGCATCCTCATAGTCCTGACGGGCTGTGCAGATGCCATCATCCTTATCATCCCAGTTGTTCATAAAAACTCCAACCAGGTCGTAGCCCTCCTCCTTTAACAGATATGCCGCCACGGAGGAGTCCACACCTCCGCTCATTCCCATGACAATTTTTGTATTGTTGTTCATAGCTTTATTTCCTTATATTTTATTCCGATTTCATCCAGAATATTTTTCTCATCCTCTCGGCAGCAGAACATGAAAATTTGTCTTTTGTCAGCCTCCTGCCCAAGGAATTTAAGAGCATTTTTAAGCCTTTGGGCATCATATTGCACAAAACAGTCATCTAAAAACATTGGCACAGTTTTGTCCTTTAGCATCAGCTCTGCCACAGCGTAACGCACCGCAAAATAAATTTGGTCCACTGCACCTCCGCTAAGCTGCATCACATTCACTGTTTTGCCGCTTCCTTCGTCCTTAACGCTTATGTTCATTTTATCATCCGCCTTGATGTCGCTATATTTTCCATCTGTGAGCTTAAACACCACCTGAGAAATGTAGTCATTGAAAACCCCGGCAAAGCTTCCCTGAATTTCCGTTGATATCCTCACAATGGTGTTATATGCAAGGTCTATGGCGTCAGAAAGAAACTCGCACTCTTCGAGCTCCTCCTCCCACACCTGTTTTTGCTCAAGAATTTCACCGGGGCTTCTAAGGCTTGCCTCAGCCTCAAGAGCTCTTCCCTTTAGTTCAGAGGACTTGGTTGAAATTTCATAAATTTCCTGGGTAATGCTGTTTAACTTGCTTTCTGTTTCTTCCTTATTTAACCCCTCTTCAAGATTTATTTTCTGAAGGGCAAAGAGCTGGGCTCTCTGGGAGAGTTCATCTTTGCTGAATTCTCCTAAGGAGTCTGCCATGGATTCTTCTAGAGCTTTAAGATGAAGCGCTGCCTCGTTTTTGCTGCGCAGCAAATTCAGCATTTCTCTTAGCTCTTCATCATCCTTTGCGCCGCTTTGCTTTAAAATGGACCCCATTACAATTTCGTAATGCTCAGCTTTGGAATTAAGCTCCTTTTCCCTTTTAGCATAGGCTTCAAGGGCAACTTCAAGTTTGTTTATGTAGTAGGCTAATTTGCGGTCTTCTTCAGAAAGGCTGTCGGCCTTTGAAAAAATTTCCCTTAGCTTTGTGTAATCATCCACGGCATATTTTTCTTTTAAGGCATCCAGCTGAGCTCTTAGCTTTATTTCATAGCTTACGCTTTTTTCAATTACCGTGTCATATTTACCATAAGCTGCCTTAAATTTCTTGCTTTTGCGGGCGAAGTAAAGATAGCACCCAAGGGGTATAGCTAAGGAGCCAAGGAGCACAGCTGAATAAAGATAGAGCTTGTGGGAGGTGAAAAGTGAAATTGCCCCCACCACCAATGCCGCACTCAAAAGGCAGGCTGTCAAAATAAGGGCTATTTTTCCTTTTTTTTGCAAATCATCAATTTTCGCCTTTGTTTGGGCGAGTTTTTCGTCAGCCTTATATTTTTTTATTTTCTTCATTTGGGAAACAATTCCGCTATAGATAAGGCCATCGGCTTTAACTGTGTCAACTCCGGCATTCAGTGCCCCGGAAAGCTTTTCTCTTTGATTTTTGCATTTCTCAAGGTTAGCTTCAGCCTTTGCTTTGTCTGCATTGAGGCTTTCTAGCTGGTTTTTAACTTCTTCAAGCATTAAACTGCAGGAGGAATATCTTTCAAATTCTTCCTCCGTTAGAGAATAACCTTTGTTAAGAGACTTTGTAAGGGCTTGCGCTTCAGCCTTTGCCTTTGAGTATTTATCCCATCTTTCCCATAAGGCTTTCTCATCGAAGGCACTTCTTCTTTTTTTTAGCATCTCTCTTCTTATTTTAAGCCTATCTGCCTCATCCATAAGTTCCTTCGCTTTTTTCAAATGCTGGCGGGACTCTTCCAGGGCTTTTGTGGTTTGGGCATATTCATCCTCCAGCTTTTGAATGTTGGAGACGGCAATCCCCATTCGGGAGCGGCTTTGCCTTTTTGTGCCCAGCTCATTTTTCTGCTGAGTTAGAGCTTCTAGTGCTATAGTGAAGTTGACTTCGGATGAATTGGTTTGGGAGATGTTCATCATAAGCTCTCCGGTTTCCTTTGCCAAATCCTGTTTGGTTATGCTGTTAAGCTGGGAGATGCTCACTGTATTTTCAAAAATTGTTTTATTTACCCCAAGATGCGTAAAAGCTCTTGGCAGCTTG
>CAVEWD010000126.1:0-1597 GCA_963619195.1 bacterium
CTACCCCCCAACACTATGTTATCATTTAACACAGCAGTATCATATGGCACAACCTTTTTTTCAGTAAGTGTTGTAAAAACCTTAGACGATGTGCTGATAGTTTCAGACACAGAAGATTTAAGTGTCTACACCAACATAGAAGGGAAAATATCAGAAAAAAATTATGATGAAATTAAGGATCTAAATTTTGCTTATAATTTCACACTTGATGGAACTTCATATCCATACAGAGCACAAAAGCACGCTTGTGTAAAACTAGAAGATTTAGTAGAAAGCTACCCATACGCTGAATATATAATAAATATTGTGCCAACAGGTGAATTAGGCGAAAGAGCGGCTATATTGCTAAGTGAGATAATACGACAAAACGATTTATCGCTAAATTGTGTCATAAAAGCCAGTGACGATGTTCTATCATCGATTCGCAGTGATAAAAATATTCATGTGTTAACAGAACCACAAGAAAATGAAACAAGGACTTTTCGATGGCTTCATAAGGTAAGCCTTAGTAATCTGTGTATCAATATACAATATCAATTTATAGATATCCCTCTTAATGAAATATCATCATATTCAAAAAAAATGCTTAAAGAACTTCAAAGCAGAAATGTGTGCATATATGTTTCAGACGTAAACTCTGAGGAAGATCTTGATGAGGTTTTGTCCTACAATATTGACGGGGTGATAACAAGTGATGTAAAACTCATAACGGAGCTTTTATCAACAAGAGAAAACACAGACAATACAGTTGAAACTCAAACTGATAACATACCGGATGAATAATAAATTGTTAAAGGAGACGATAGATCTAATGTTTGATAATTCATGGTTTGATTTTTTATTTAATGCAATGTTTACAATAGTTCCAATTCTTATTGCATGTGTGTTCATTTTTGTTTTCGTTCTTATATTCAGTCCAAAGCTAAGAGCAAAAATGATTGGTTTAAATATAAAGACCGCAAAATATGCCGTAGAAGATAATAAAGAAAACCTTGTGGATATAGGAACTGCTGCTGGGGATATTATTGCGCAAACAGGTAAAAATGTTGTAGCAAACAATAGGGAAAATGTGTCTGATATAATCTCATCTGCCGCAGATGCCATTATAGATGCACAAGACAGCATATTCGACGAAAATGGAGATAAAATAGACCACATAATTTCCAGACGCTCAGATATACGAAAACAAGAAGTCGCGAGTATCGCAAGAGGTATAAAGGATGGATTAACAAATACAGAATCAATTTTTTGCAAACACTGCGGAGCAACTATAGATGCAGATTCTAAATTTTGTAAAAAATGCGGTCAAGAACAGTAAAGTAAATATACAGTAAGTATAATATGCACCCAAAGCCATACACTTTGAGTGCATATTAATAATCTAAACTATCGATTGAATAATCAATCCACTTATAAAAGCATCTAATCTAAAAACTCGCTTGCCCAATCCTTAAGCTCGCTATCTGACATACCATTTAAAATTTTACCATCTATCAAATTTGCCTTTGGGCAAATTTTCTTAAGAAGCTCTGTCGTTTTTCCCATTCCACTGCCTCCTGATGTTGCAAAGGTCACTATTTTCTTTCCCGTGAAATCA
>CAVEWD010000126.1:1640-3126 GCA_963619195.1 bacterium
AAATCATAGCTTTCCAAAAAAGTTTCTATTATCCTTGGAGCAACATACCACCAAATAGGGAAACCGAGAAAAATAATATCGTAGCCACTCATATCAAGCACATCTTTCTCAATCTCTGGCCTAGAGTTTGGATCGTTTGTTTCTAGGGTACTGCGGCTATTTTTATTTCTCCAATCCAAGTCATCGTGAGTATATGCTACCTTTGGCTTAATTTCAAATAGATCAGCATCTAACTTACTTGCAAGTTTTTTCGCTAAAGACTTTGTAATTCCACTCACTGAAAAATACGCTACTAAAATTTTATCCATACTATTTTACCTCCAATAAAATGTTTTTATGCTATGCTTATTTAGCTAAATTAATTTTCAAATGTTTTAGCAACATCTTCCAACAATTCCCTTATGTGAAGATGCTGAGGACATACCTTTTCACATTCACCACATTTAAGACAATCCGAAGCCTTGGAACCCTCTGAAGTATGCACATTGCTGTAATAATAATCTGAATTCCAGTCATTATAACGTTTTTTTGCATTCATTAATGAAAATAAATCCGGAATTGAAATGTGTTGCGGACATCCATCAACACAATAACGGCAAGCTGTACATGAGATTAGATTCATTCCTTTAAAAATTTCCCTAACTTTATCTACAGCCTCAAGCTCTTCATTTGTTAAAGGACTAAAATTACCCATAAACCCTATATTTTCATTCATTTGTTCAATGGAGCTCATACCAGAAAGCACCATCATAGCACCTGGAAAACCAGCAGCAAATCTTATGGCAAAACTGGAGGGACTGCCATTGTTAAGTTTATCAAACACTGCATTTGCATCAGTAGGAAGGCTTGCAAGATTACCCCCTTTCACAGGTTCCATGATTACAACCGGTTTACTAAATTTTCTGCAAATTTCGTAACATTTTTTGCTTTGCACTGCAGGATCTTCATAGTCTACATAATTAAATTGAATCTGAACTAACTCAATTTGTGGATACTCTGTTAAAATTTGCTCCAAAACCTCTGCTTTATCATGGAATGAAATTCCAACGTGCCTGATTTTGCCCTCATCTTTTAATGCAAAGGCTGTTTCATAGGCTTTGCAAGCCTTAAAAGATTTAAATATTTCTGCATTCTGTGCGTGCATCAGATAAAAATCAAAATAATCAACACCACAAGCCTCAAGCTGGCTCTCAAAAAGAGGGCGTATATCAGATTCATCCTTGAAAAAGTTTAAGGTAAGTTTATTGGTTAAAATATAATCTTCTCGTGGATATCGGCTCGTCAAACATTCTTTCAATGCTGTTTCACATCTACCGCTTAAATAGCTATGAGCAGTATCAAAATAATTAAATCCCGCTTTAAGAAATGTATCTACCATTCTACAGGTTTGTTCTATATCAACTTCTTCACCCTTCATTGGCAAGCGCATAAAACCAAACCCAAAGTTTTTCTTTATTTTTTCCACAATATCAAGCCTCCTTAGTTT
>CAVEWD010000127.1:0-3123 GCA_963619195.1 bacterium
CAGGAGAAGCTCTGGTGGAAATGCACGAGTTGGAATTCCCTGTGGGATATTCTAAAAATGCGTGCAATATCATAGCATCAAAATATTTCAGAAAAGCTGGAGTAAACACCAAAGAGGGCTGTGAAACCAGCATGAAACAATTAGCCGACAGAATGGTGGGCTTTTGGGCTGATGCACTTTTAGATGAGGGAATCCTCCACAATCACGAAGAATGGCAGATTTTTTACGATGAAATGGTGTATGCTCTGTTAGCACAAATGTGGGCACCGAACTCTCCTCAGTGGTTCAACACCGGTTTGAAACGAAATTATGGCATAATTGCAGATAATGACGAACTTTATTATTATGACCCAGAAATGAAAAAAGTGGTAAAAAGTGAAGATCGTTACACCCGCACTCAAGCATCTGCATGTTTTATTTTATCAATAATGGACACCCTTATTGGCGAACACTCAATAAGTGAACAATATGTCACAGAAACTAAGCTTTTCAAAGGCGGTTCAGGCGTAGGAACAAACTTCTCCACCATAAGAGCCGTGAATGAAAAATTATCCAGTGGTGGTGTATCCAGCGGTGTTATGAGCTTTCTTAAGGGGTTAGACAGAAATGCGGGAGCAATAAAAAGCGGCGGCACAACCAGAAGAGCCGCTAAAATGGTAATTCTGGACATCGACCACCCTGAAATAGAAGATTTCATAACATGGAAATCAAAGGAAGAGGATAAAGTCCGCGCTTTGGCTAAAATGGGCTATTCCACATCCATGGACGGAGAGGCCTACAGCACAGTAAGTGGCCAAAACGGCAATAATTCCGTCAGAGTAAATGAGGAATTTATGCAAAAGGTGCTTAATTTAAAAAATGCACCTGATGCGGAGATCACCCTAAAGGGAAGAATTGATAACAGCGTAAACAAAAGTGTTAGCGTAAAACACCTTTGGGATCTCATAACAAAATCATCATGGGAATGCGCTGATCCAGCTCTTCAATTTGATGACATTTTCAACGAATGGCATACTTGCCCCTGCGGCGAAGATGGGGTATATAACGCTAAATACAACAGAATAAACGGTACAAACCCCTGCAGCGAATATGCTTTTCTTGAGGATACATCCTGCAACTTGGCATCAATAAATGTGTATCGTTTTATGGATCACGAAACACATAAATTCAGAGTTGAAGAATTCCTTCATGTTGTTGCCCTCACCCAGTTGGTTCTTGAAGCTTCCGTTCATTGGGGACAATTCCCAACAGCCGATGTAGCAAGAAAAACATATATGTTTAGAACAACTGGCCTCGGAATTGCAAATCTTGCATCACTTCTTATGGTGTCTGGCTTTGGATACGACAGCAATGAGGCTAGACAAATTGCCAGCGTTATATGCAGTATGATGAGTGGCTATTCCTACTATGTTTCTTCGTTGATGGCAAAAGAAGTTGGTGCGTTTGAAAAATATGAGATAAATGCTGAGCATCTTAAGCGTGTTCTTCGTAATCATGCCAGAGCTTCATTAGCACTTTCTGATGATTATGAAGGGCTTAACTACAAGCCTTTCAAGCTTGATGCTGAACTTCTTGAAAAAATTGGCTTTGGAGAAGCGGTTGCCGCTGCGAAGAAAGCATGGCAGAATGCACTAACATCTGTCAATGAATATGGGGTTAGAAATGCTCAAGTAAGCGTTATTGCTCCAACAGGCACAATATCCTTTGCAATGGATTGCGGAGCAACGTCAGTTGAGCCATTCTATTCTCATGTGGTGTATAAAACTCTGGCTGGTGGCGGAACCATGGAAATTACAAATCCGGTGCTTATGGAGGCGCTTGAAAATCTCGGATATGATCCCTCTACTATGGGCGAAATCACAGATTACCTTTTGGAGAAGGACTCCGAGGGAATGTTTATGCATTATTCCCTAATGGATTGCCCATTTATCAAACCAGAACATATAAAGATATTTGAAACCGCAAATGATATCTCCCCAGAAGGACATGTATTGATGGTTTCAGCTATAACTCCAATGATAAGCGGCTCTGTGTCAAAAACGGTAAACTTACCTTCATACGCCACACAGGACGATATATCCAATATTTACAAATTGGCTTATACCACTGGGATAAAGGCAATATCGGTATACAGAGACAATTGCAAAGCTTGCCAGCCATTAAATGCCGGTAAAGCATCAGGAAATGGCAATGACATAGAAGAATACACCTATTACGAGCTTTTGCGTTTTGCTAAAAATTGTCGCAATGCAATTCCTGAGAGACTTCGTCCCTCCGGAATGAGAATGAGTAGAACGCATTCTGCCAAGATTGGTGATATTGAGCTATATATAACGATTGGCTTTTATGAAAACGGCAAAATGGCAGAGCTTTTCGTATCAACCGACAAAGAAGGAAATGTGGTAAAAGGACTTTTAGCATCTCTGTCAAAGACGATATCAAACATGCTGCAATACAATGTTCCTGCTAAGGAAATTGCAAGGTTATTAAGAGGCCAACAGTATGAACCCAGCGGAATAGTAACAAGACACCCATATATTAAAACAGCTGCAAGCATATCAGACCTTATAAGCAAAGTTATAGATATAGAACTTGGCGATTTCAGCAGGTGCCAGATAAAGCCTGAGGAATTCAAGAAGGTCTGCGAAGCTGAAATGGGAAATTCAAGTGTTGTCACCTCCCCTATTGACAAAGACCTTAAATTTGATGATAATTCTGAAGGGGAAAGAATATATGGGGAAGTTTGTCCTAACTGTTCTTCCACAAGGTTATTTCGCAATGGAACATGTAAGGTGTGTGCCGATTGCGGTTCAACAACAGGGTGCAGCTGATAATGAATGAAAATAGTAATAATGTAACAGTTATAAAAACAAACGGTAAAATTATCTACATGCTTGGAACAGCGCATGTATCTTCAGATAGCGCCGAGGAAGCAAAAAAACTTATAGAAGACATTAAGCCAGACAGTGTGTGTATTGAATTAGATTCCGACCGCCTCGATAAAATGCTTCATCCTAAAAAATGGAGCGAAACAGATATTTCTGATGTTATAAAGCAGAAAAAAGCGGCTTTTCTGTTGGCAAATGTTATTTTATCCTCATATCAAAAACGTTTGGCAGACAA
>CAVEWD010000128.1:0-3122 GCA_963619195.1 bacterium
TTTTTTCTCCTTAATTTTTTAGGTTAGTGCTTAGCCGAATCTGCGGCATGAGCTATATTTTGAAAATGCCTGCTGCCTTAAATTTCCGGTTTGCAGAAGGTCGTTTATAATCTCGGGCATAAAAGCGTCAAATTTAACCTCCATAATATAGTTTTGGGTTTCATCGCAAACTTTAATGCCTTCAGCTTCGGATAAGCAGCCATCTTTCATTTGCCAAAGAAGATGAGAGCGAATTTGAGAGTCGAAGGTCACCCGCACATTTCCAGGTTCATAAATATAGGGTTCCCTTAAATATGAAACCAACACCCTTGGTTTAAGCTGCTGGGTTTTCATTTTGCAGTAAAGCTCTTTTATTAAATCTTTTGAGCTAGTAAGCATCCAATCTCCGGGGGAGGAAAGAATTTTTGTGTATTCCTCCATAGAAATTTGGCAGTCAAGCTTCATGCAAAGATTGTTGTTTTTGATTTTTTTCTCTAGGACGATAAAAGAAAAATCGTTGTTATAGAATCTAATGCGGAATTTTTCTCTGTATTTCACTCCGTT
The DNA here is from genome assembly GCA_963619195.1 of bacterium. GTDB lineage: Bacteria > Bacillota > Clostridia > Eubacteriales > Anaerofustaceae > RUG14186. The sequence goes on from CAVEWD010000128.1 coordinate 544, forward strand.
TATTTTTTCAAACAGGGCTTTATCCCTGTAGTTGTCAAAATAAATGCTGTTTACGGTGTAGCGTCCATCTGTTTGAGAATGAGAATCGTGCTTCATTATTAAAGAAATACGGCTTTTTATGGCGTAATAGTCCGAAGCTGTTATTTCATATTTATTTTCATGGCGATAAACTTCATCCATTTGTTATCTTCTTCCTGTTGAATTAACTGTGGCTATATTACGGGGGCTTCCTAAAATGTAGCTAAAAAATTTAAATAAATTTGATTAACATTTGATGAGAATTTTATTCATCCTTAAAGTAAGCCAGTTTAAGAAAATAAATTAGCGTATTAAGCTTTCATTTTAAATAATAAAATATGTGTATTTTGATATAATAAGGAAAATTTCAGGTTTATTTTGGTTTAAGGTGTTAGGGTGTGCCTAAATTTGGAGGGCAAAATGCGCATTTTAATTGCTGAAGATGAGATAACAATAGCCAAGGCGCTTAAGGTAATGCTGGAGAAAAATAAATACTCGGTGGATGTGGTGCATAATGGGGATGATGCACTTACTTATATTCAGGCTGTGAAATATGATGCCCTTATTTTAGATATCATGATGCCGGGTAAGGACGGAATTGAAGTTTTAAAGGAGGTTCGTGCTAAGGGGGATGTTACCCCGGCTTTGTTTTTGAGCGCAAAGTCTGAGGTGGAGGACCGTGTAGCAGGGCTGGATGCAGGGGCAGATGACTACCTGCCAAAGCCTTTTGCTTCAAGTGAATTTTTGGCTCGAGTGCGGGCTCTCACACGCCGCAGCAGCTCCTATGCGTCCGATATTATAAGCTTTGGCAACACCAGCCTTGACTGCAGCTGCTACATTCTGAAAACCAGTCATGGGCAGGCCCGGCTTAACAACAAGGAGTTTCAGCTTATGGAGCTTTTTATGCATAACCCCAATATGGTGTTTTCATCTGAGCGCTTAATGGACAGGGTTTGGGGGGTAGATTCTGAGGCTGAAATAGATGTGGTGTGGACCTACATTGGCTTTTTAAGAAAAAAACTAAAGGAGCTTTGCTCAAGCATTGAAATAAAAACAATTCGCGGGGCAGGCTACGCTCTGGAGGAGACAAAATGCTGAAGAAATTGCGCTGGCGATTTATTGCCGCAGCCATGTCCGCCTTTTGCGCTGTGGTTTTAACTCTTCTTTGTGTTATAAATTTGTGGAATTACAAAAACGTTACAGACCAGCAGGATTTAATGCTGGACATGATTATGATGAAAAATAACGAGGAAGTTCCGCCCGTTGAGAATATGCCTCAAGAAATGAAGGGATTTTCCCCTGAGGTGCAATACACCTTAAGATTTTTCTCTGTGGACTATGATGATTGCAACAATGTGGTGAACATAAACCAGGACTTTATTGCCTCCATAACTCAGGATGATGCATTAAATTACGCAAAAGAGGCTTTGGAGAAAGGAAAAGAGAGAGGCTATATAGACGGCTATCGATACCACATAAGAAGCTTTGGTGGCGGCAAAAGCGTTATATTTTTAAATTCCGAGAGGGAAATAGAAGCCATTAAGTCGCTTTTTTTTACCACCCTGACAATTGCTTTAGGGTGTTTGGTGTTGGTGTTTATTCTAATTTTGATTTTGTCCCGTCGCGCTATAACACCCTATGTGCGCAATTTGGAAAATCAAAAGCAGTTTATCACCAACGCAAGCCATGAACTCAAAACACCTCTTACTGCCATTTCCACCAGCGCAGATGTGCTTTCAATGGAGCAGCCCGATAATGAGTGGGTGGAAAACATTCAAATGCAAACTTCAAAAATGGCGAGGCTTATTTCAAATTTGGTGACACTTTCCCGCTTGGATGAGGAAAATCCATTTCCGCAAAAAACTGAATTTTCCCTAAGCGATGCTGTTTGGGAGGCCTCAGAGCCTTTTTGCTCTGTTATGAAGGCAAAGGGTAAGAATTATTCCCGAGAAATTGAAGATGATGTGAAGCTAATCGGCGACCAAAGTGCAATACAACAGATGGTTTCAATTCTGTTAGACAATGCCCTTAAATATTCCAGTGAAAATGCAGATGTGAAGCTAATTTTACGCTCGCGAGGGAAAAAGGCAGAGCTCATTGTGTCAAACACATGCAGCGAAAATAAGCTTGAGGATATTGAGAGGATTTTTGATAGATTCTACACACGGGACTCCTCCCATTCGCAAAACGGCAGCGGAAATGGAATTGGCTTATCAATTGTTAAGGCAACTCTTCAAGCTCATGGGGGTAAAATTTCTGTTAAGCAAGAGGGGAATGTTATAACCTTTTGCGCGGTGTTGTAGCACTGATGTGCCTGGAGAAATATTTAGGTAATCAGATGGGATAAAAAGTATTAATTTAAAGTTCATAACAAGGGGATGTTAACATGATAGAGACAAAAATTTATATAGGGCTTAATGATTTAACCACAAACACACAGCTTTTTGAAAATGAAAAATACATCAGGGTGCTTCGCAATGTGTGTTATTCATACAAAATTCCCTTTTCCTTTAGCGTGCAGGAAGGGGGCTATATTTACGAAAACGGGGAATATGCCAAGG
>CAVEWD010000129.1:0-3121 GCA_963619195.1 bacterium
GTGTACCAAAGAAGAATAATCCGAACCTGTTCTCAGTAGGAGACGGGTTCGGATTATTTGTTTTCTTGGGGGAATTTGAGGAAGCACATTTCCGAAACGGTGTTGCCAAGCAACCGGAATCCAAGGTGAGAGAGCCGAGGAAAAAGAAGCAGATTTAGACGGCTGGTGTGCAATTGAAACCAGGTCGGATTTTGGAAATTCACGCATTTAGAATGTCATTTTTGAGCATCCGAAGGTCATTGTATTCCCTAAGCCCCAAAAGCGATAAAAAGGCATTGCCATCAGCTGCTCTTTTGCCTCCTAAATGCGTGAGTGGAGGTGCCTGTAACACGAGAAAAGGTGCCGCCAAATTGACGGCACCCTGCTTAGTCACTTGCTTACTTTTTCCCTTCCTTTCCTTCCGCCTGTTCCGCTTCACGCTGAGCCTGCCATTCCCGGAACTCCCGCTGGCCTTCCTCGCTTTCGTAGTAGGCGAGGATGTCGGGGAGGATGCACCGGGCAATGTGTTCAATCTCGTGCTGCGGAATACCGGAATTGTTGATGAGCTTCTTCTTGTGGCCCAAGCTGGTTGTTCCCTCCGGTTCGATATGAAATTTTTAAGGTGCGGTTGTGCGTGGGTGGATGATCTGTACTTGCGGCATGGTTCCTTTCTGAAAATGGAAAATGCAGGCGCTTGTCAAGCTGCGGCTTGACCGACGTCTGCATTTTGCTTGGTTACATTATAGCATATTTGGAACAGGTGTCAATAAGATTTGTCAAGGGTAATTTTGTAAGCGCTCAACAATCACCCGTCTATAAAACAGGCAGGCCCAAAACCATGGGCCTGCCTGTTAGTCAAGGTAGGTATTCACATAAGCGTCAGAATTCTTCACGCCGAATTCTTGCTGAATGTAAGGAGCCCATGGCATGAGAGACTCCAGTTTCTCGTGAGAATGTGTTTTGCCGAGGTACGGAAGCTGCAGCAGCACATGCTGGAGATAGGCAAAGGGCTCAACACCGTTCGCTTTGGCGCTTTCAACCATGGAATACACAATCGCGCTTGCCTCGGCTCCTTTTGTGGTATCACAGAACAACCAGTTCTTTCTGCCAAGGGTAAACGGGTGGATCGTATTTTCGTAAGCGCTCTACTTCATTTTACAATCGCCTTTAATATTCTCTTCTGCAAATTTCATCGTCAAACTTGACAAAGGCGCCTTTATTAACAAAACTTGTTTTTAAACTGCTGTTAACTTCATTAGCACCACCATTATGTGCCCAATCCTGTAACCATGTATTTTCTACAAGAATATGATCTTCACCATGAGTGCCAAAGTTATTTCGGATTATAATATCAGTTGCCTTATTACCCGAAAATATTCCATGTCCTCTTGCCCATGCTCCAACAACGCTATACATATATCGATACCCATCTAATATATTATCCTCAATTACCACGTTTTGGATTTTATTGTCTGAAGCTGACATTGTAATAACATTGTTGTTCTCTAATGGCTTCTGCCAATATTGCATCTTATGATCACCTCCCCAGTTCCAATCCGTACGACGTCCTTGCGCGCGTACTCCGAAAATCTGGAAGCATTCTTCGACACTTTTTAAGTGGTTACCAGTAATACACACATCTCTTAAGACATTACCTTTCATTTCACATGGTGTATCTACATCCACCATAGCAGATGCTCCCTCAAGTCTTATACCTACAGTTGTTCCAATCACCTCATTATCACAAATTTTAACATGTTCCATCAAGCAATCGTAACAGTTGACACTTATATAATCCAGATTAGCCGCCGCAAGTGTCATCGCAACCGATGGTTCTCCACATCCACCTTCGCGCTCAATAATTCTATTTTTAATAAAACGTATATGTCTTGCAGTTACATTTTTCGCCGTTCCCATTAAAGGAGATCCTGCCGTTGATGCAATTCCGGTAATATTAAAAGCAATTGTGTTATTAATGACATCAAAATAGTCAAAGTAGCTATCTTCTGTATTTATAAAATTTGCCATTTGCGCAATTGCTGTATCATATGATCCACTCAAATTATTATTTTCCAGAGTTACATGGTGTATATTGCATCTTACGAATTTAGTCTTATTTTCCATTCCAGGAGCTACCGACATTGTCACAACTCCCAGAAAATTACACCATGCAAGACCTGCAAAATAATTATTTAAAATATGCACATGACTCACCAAGGTATTGCTTATATCCTTTCCGTCTTTTGAAGCAGCGGAATTCAGAAGAATGTCAAAAACGCCATCGATTTGCTTTTCCTTAATAAATTTTGAATTTTTAATGCTCACCTTTTCAATGGAACTATTGCTCTTGCTTGATCCAATCCAGATACCTGCATGTTGATAGTTAAGGAATAACATATTCGAAATTACAATGTTGGAAATCTCTTTTCCAACAGCATCAATGGTTATTTGGTCAGCACCTCCTTCAATATTTATAGAATGTATAGTAACATCCGAAGCCATTATAGAAAAAGTTGATCCATTATGGGAAATGATAGTAGCTCCTTGCCCGTTAATGTTGACCGATCGATGAATGTTCAACGTTTCATCGATCTCATATTGCTTTTCCTCAAGAAGAATCTCTTCCACAGTGCTATCTGCTAAATACCCCTTTAATTGATCTACTGTTGTTGCTAGTCGCTTCATATGTTTGTTCCTCCCCATTAAAAATGGCATATCTCGCTTTATGTAAATTTAAGAAAACTGATCCCTAAATGCATTCACGCATTCCTCTTTGCCGACGTTTAATAATCAAATCTTTATATTCTGTTTATTGATGAACATACCTAAGCAAATGTTTGCAACTCTTGCTCATGCTGGAGTTTCAGTGCCTGCAGTTCCTTTGTTCCAAAGTCATGCCATCATCATAGCTTACAGAAGAATCTGTTTCAGCCTCCTTATTTTCAGTTTGGCCCTGTTCCAGTTTTTTGATAACTTTACTGAATATGAGCGTCTGTAAATACCCGACCAATGATAAGCCGATTATGAAAATTCCCGGAACCGCAGGAGAATAGATCAGGATTACAGCAAGTGGGGCCAACATCAGTAATGCCATCACGATGGTACTGGCAAGATGTGTAAGGCCAATGTACAAACTGTTGAC
>CAVEWD010000130.1:0-3073 GCA_963619195.1 bacterium
GGTTTATGGTGCTTCCTTTACTGATTTGCATGTGAGTTTGATTATGTATAACGTGCTGGCAGTGCTTTTGCTTGTTTCCGCCCTGGTAGTCATCATTTCAGGGCTGGCAAAAAAAGTAAAGCCAATATTTATTTGCTGTGTGGCTGTGGCTGCGGTTTATGCGCTTAATATTGGAGCCACCAAGCTGGTGGAAAATCTTGTGGTTTCGCCAAATGAATACAGCAAGGAAAGCCTTTATATTGAATATAACATCAAAGCAACTCAACAGGCTTATGGGCTTGACGAAATAGAAACCAGAACCTACACAGTAAATAACAGCATAACAGCACAGGATATTGATGAAAATGCCGTTACTGTGGAGAATATTCCAATCAACGACTACAGCCCAACTCTGGACACATACAATTCTCTGCAAAGCATGAGAACCTACTACCGCTTTAATGATGTGGATGTGGATAGATATTACCTCAATGGGGATTACACTCAGGTGTTCCTTTCAGCCAGAGAAATGGACACCTCAAAGCTTAACACTGAAGCACAAACTTGGATAAACACAAAAATGAAATACACTCATGGCTTTGGTGTGGCGGTTTCTCCGGTTAACAGCGTTACATCCACGGGCCAGCCTGTGCTGATCGCTAAGGATATTCCCACACAGTCAGAATATGATGAGCTTGAGGTGGACGAGCCAAGAATTTATTTTGGCGAAAGCACCAATGACTATGCTGTGGTAAATACCCGCGCCAAGGAGTTCGACTACCCATCTGGAAGCGATAACGAAGAAAATGTGTATGACGGCACAGCGGGCATCCAAATGACGCTGTTAAACAGAATATCCTTTGCAGTGAAGGAAAGAAGCCTGAAATTCTTGCTTTCAGGAGATATCACCGATGAAAGCAAAATTTTAATAAACAGGAATGTTATGGACAGGGTTATGACCATTGCCCCATTCCTTTCCTACGACAGTGACATCTACATGGTAATTGTGGATGGAAGGCTATATTGGATTGTGGACACAGTTACAACCTCGGACCGCTACCCATATGCTCAGCCCTGCAGTGAGGGATATAACTACATTCGCAACTCTGTAAAGGTAGTGGTGGATGCATATAATGGCACGGTGGACTTCTATATCGTGGATGAAGATGACCCGATTGCAGCAGTTTATTCAAAAATATATCCGGGGCTGTTTAAGTCAAAGGATGAAATACCTGAGGGAATTAAAGAACACTTAAGATATTCAGAGGCTTATTTCACAGTTCAGGCAGAGATGTATAAAACATATCACATGACAAACACCAGTGTGTTCTACAACAAGGAAGACGCTTGGTCAATTGCAACACAGTATTATGACACCGATAAAACCGGAGTAAACGTGAACCCTGCCTACTTGATTATGAAGCTGCCAGGAAGAGATGAAGAATTCATTTTAATGCTCCCATACACCGCAGTGAATAAAAATAACATGGTGGCATGGATGGCAGGAATCTGCGATGGAGATGAATACGGAAAGTTGGTGGTATATGAGTTTAATAAGCAAAGTCTGGTTTATGGACCTATGCAGATTGAACAAAGAATCGACCAAGATACTGTAATTGCTCCGCAGCTTAATTTGCTTTCACAGCAAGGCTCCAGCGTGGTGAGGGGCAACCTTTTAACGATACCAATTGAAGATAGCATTCTTTATATTGAGCCGATATACGTAAGAGCAACCCAGTCAGCCACAAGCCTGCCGGAAATGAAAAAAGTGGTGCTTTCATATAAGGACGACATTATAATGGCAGACACCCTTAAGGATGCCTTAGAGGAAATGTTTGGAACCGATGGAAGCAGCGAAGGAAAGGACGATTCCTCATATGAGGAAATTGTGCCTTCCGATGGAGAAGATGAAACCGATGGCGATGAGGGCGGCAGTATAACTCCCTCTGATGGTGAAGAAGCTAACGAAAGCCTTGCAGTTAGAGCTCAAGAGCTTTATAATGAGGCTCAGCAAGCTCTCTCAGACGGCGACTGGACGGCTTATGGCGAATATATGCAGGAGTTGGGTGAAATTTTAAGCAAAATGGTGGAAAACGAAGGCACCAAGCAAAGCGAACTTTAGTTATTTGCCTAACCAAAAATATCTTGGGGCAATGCAGCTTATTTGAGGCATTGCCCCTTTGTTTTACTAAGACAAAGAGCTAATGCATGATCGTTTAAGATATTTATGAATTTCATAATCCATATGTTAAGTTATTGTTGATTTTATGGTATTTTGGTATAATTGCATTGATTGTTAAGAATGTTGGATTATAAAATAAGATGCAGTGGAGGTGCGGACAAAAATGGTTACAAAAGCGAGTTTAGCAACTAAGAAGAAGATTTTACAGGTTTGCGTGAAATTGTTCTTAGAAAAAGGCTATAAAAAAACTACTATGGCCGAAATTGTGAAAAGGGCAGATGTGTCCAACAGCAGCTTTCAAAACATTTTCCGTGCTAAGGATGGCGTGTTGGTGGAATTGGTGAAATTTATGTTTTCAAACCAGTTCGGAATAGCCACAGAGCAGATTGGCGAAAATTTGCCGCCGATTTATGTTTATGCAGTGGAAACAGCAATTCAGCTAACCCTCACCGAGGAAAATGAACAGCTGCGAGAAATATATATCGAGGCATATTCCCACAACGAAGCCCGCAGCTATATCTTAAAGGAAACCGCAAAAATTCTTTACCGCACCTTTGGTAAATATCAGCCAAAGCTTAGTGAGGAAGACTTCTACATTCAGGAAATTGGTTCAGCCGGAATAATGCATAGCTACATGATGCAGCACTGTGATGAGAACTTTTCATTAGAGAAAAAACTGAATTGGTTTTTAACTCAAACCCTTAGAGCATTTAAGGTGCCGGAGGATGAAATAGAAAAAGTTCTTGGTTTGGTTATGGGACTTAATATTCATGAAATTTCAAATGGTGTTCTGAAAACCCTGTTTAAATCCCTTGCCATGTGTTATGAATTTTCCCTTGATGGGATTGTCTACGAATAAAAAATAAGGCTCAAGGATACACGACCTTGAGCCTTTGTTATAGCTGAATATCT
>CAVEWD010000131.1:0-3060 GCA_963619195.1 bacterium
AAACTCTCGGTCTTTCCTTTTTTATGAGACTATTCTTTTTTCACAGCCCCTTTTTTTTCGAGAGCCTCGCTGAAAGCGGGGTATTTTTTTAATTCCTCCAATTGGTTTAAATATTCCTGCTGGTTGACACCATTAACATAAAAGGAATACCTTTCCACAATGGATATGAGTTCAGCTGAATTTGCGCCGGCCTGACACATTTTTTCAATTAGCTGAGCCATTTCCGGCAGCACCTGCACAACATGAAGGTTGAAGGTTTCGTAGTTCCCCAGCTTTTCCATTTGCATTTTTGAAAAGCGAATTATTTCCAAAAGCCTGGCAAAGGAGGCATTTATTACATTTTCATCGCGCTGCATAATATATCTCCTTAGAGGGTAAAAATTACTTGTGAGTTTTATTTATTTTTATTTTTCTTATTAGCAATGGCCTTTGCTGCAACAGCTATGCCACCCCCCACAAGGAAGAGAGCTACCCAATAGATAATTTCGGAGCTATCGCCAGTTTGGGGAGATAGGTCCTTTTCTTCCTCAGGCTTTTGCTCCTGCGGCACAGAAACAGCGTGGCAAACCTGGGTTTCGCCCACATAGAGAGCTTTATCTTCAGAGGAAGACTGTGGAATTTCACGAATTAAGTCGCTATTCCATTCGCCTTCATAGATCTGATTGCCGTCGATGTCATAAAGGCGGAAAGTGCCAGGAAGGGAGAAACCTTCGCTATTATTTATATGAATAAGATATCTGGTGGAATTTTTTATATCAAAGGTTACATTGGTGAGAGTTGCTCTCCCTGCCTCAATTCCATCTTCGTCGGCATCTATATTAAGCTTGCCGCCGGTTATTATTAAGGAATTGTCGTTGATATCAAAGCCTTCTTCGCCAAGGCTTTGGAAATTAAGCTCACAGTTTTCTATGGTTAAGCTATGAGAGCCTTCCTCATCAATAGGTGAGTAAATGCATTCATTCCATGTGGTGAAATTAAGCTTTGCATTTTTGATGGTGCCACCCCCTATTTGGAGGCCATCATCATGGGAATAGATGTTAAGGGTGATATCGCCAAGGGTCAGTAAACCGATGCCATGATTGCTGTTACTGTGAATGCCATCGGCAAGTGAGAAAACATTAAGAACAGATGAGTCGGTTCCATTGCCCTTTATTGTGAGGGATTCGTTGTAAAGAATTCCATAAGGCAACTCATCATCTCCTGTGCTGGCTATCAGACTGGCTGTGCCTTCAACAATTATGGTTGAATTCTCAGGAAGAATTATGCCGCCTTCGGCACCATCTGAACAGGCCAGACTAAAGCCATCCTTTAAGGTAAGGGTTTTGGTGGCTGAGTCCCAAGCCCAAAGCTCGCCCTCTGAAGGAGTTAGGGCAGGATTTGTGTTGAAATCGAGGGAAGAGCCTATTGTGAATTTTGCGTCTAAAAGATTGATCTCAGCTGTGGTGGTTCCTGTTATGGAATGGTAGTTTCCTGCAAAAAGGATGTAGTAATAATCTGTTTCTGGCGCCACAAAGTACTCTTCTTCGCTATAATGAATATCTGTTTCGGCAAGTTTATTGAAGGTTTCGCCGCTTTTTTGGTAAATTTTAATTTTAACATCTTCATCATTGAGGTGAGTAAAAATTAATTCTATGGCACTGTTTGCTTCAAGATTTACCTTTACGGCAAAGCCATAACAGTCTCCAATTAAGCCTTCGCTTCCCAGTTCATAGTCCCTATATAAAGGAAGTTGCACTTCCTCCGCTTCCTCAAGAGCATCCTCAAGCACCCTATCTTCTACTGCCATGGCCGATGCGGGCAAAAGACAAATCAACATAACAAGGGCAAGAAGCGTGCTTACAAGTTTCTTTTTCATTTATTTTACTCCAAAATTTAAATTAGACTGCCCACATTTTCAAACCAATGGGCAGCCCCATGTATATTTGGATTTAGTATAACAGATTTATGTTTGGCATGCAATACAATTCTAAAAAACTCAACCTTCAGAAACGGCATATTTGCGCTTATATTCATTGAATTTCTCCTTAAATTCCTCGTTGCCCTCCTTTAAGGAGTCGAGGGTTTCGTGGAGGTTTAAATCGTGCTGACTTGTTTCAATTACACAGCCTGCAATGTTGGAGCAATGATCAGAGGTTCGTTCCATATCAGTGAGAAGATCAGACCACACAAAGCCGGCTTCAATGCTGCACTCTCCCCTTTGCATTCTTAAAATGTGCTTGGTTCTGAGTTTTTCCTTGAGTGTGTCAATTACTTCCTCCAAGGGTTCTACCTTTGAAGCAAGGGAGGTTTCAGAATTGATGTAGCTATCAATTGAAATGCCCACAATTTCCCCAACAGCGGCACTCATTGTTTCATAATCCTTGACAGCAGCCTCTGAAAGAGCCAAGTGCTTATCTCGAAGCTCTGTGGAGGATTCCAAAATGTTGACTGCATGGTCAGCAATTCTCTCAAAGTCACCGATTATTTTTAAAATTTCCGTGGCAGACTCGCTGTCTTCGTTGCTCATTTTCTGAGCACTTAGCTTAATAAGGTAGGTGCCCAGCTCATCCTCATAGCGGTCAGTGAGTTCTTCCTCTTTTCTGATTTTTTTCTCTAGCTCGGGGGTGTAGTTTGTTACAGCCTGAAGGCTCCCCTTTATGGCCTCCTTAGCCGCCTGAGCCATTTTTATTGAAAGAGCACGGCATTGCATTAGGGCAAGGGAAGGGGTAACCAAAAGGCGTTCATCCAGCTCTTCTTTTTTATCCTTCTTGCCATGGTCTTTAATTACCCGGTAGGAGAGCTTTTCCAAAAGTCCTGACATGGGAAGGAGGATTATTGCACAGGCAATATTGAAGGCAGAATGCACCACAGCTATGCCCATGCGGGAAATTGACTGGCTTAAAATCGCAGGAGCGAAAAGGGATTTCACTATGCAATAGAGGCTGAGCATAACAATTGTGCCTATAACGTTAAAAGAAAGATGGACAAAGGCTGCACGCTTAGCATTTTTATTGGTGCCAACTGAGGATGTGATGGCAGTGATGCAGGTGCCAATATTTTGCCCCATGATGATGGGGATGG
>CAVEWD010000132.1:0-3021 GCA_963619195.1 bacterium
GATCAACACTGCCTCTTATTGCCATTGCAATCACAGCAAATAATATACACAAGACAGGCAAAATGGCACCAATTGCATATGAAAATATCTTACTATTTAACTCAATGGTTCCATTTTTACCACCATAGGCAGCTTGAATTTTTCTTTCAGCCGAATCGATACAATCGTCATAATCATAATTGCGTTCATTTGTTCGGAATATATTGCCATTTTGCCAGAAATAAGCAAACAATTTCTTTTCAGCCACTCTTGCATTTGAAATACTCTTTACCTTAGATAGAACAATATTTTTACCTTCCATTTTTATGGTAATATACCCAAGAGATGCCCAATATATAACCATTGCAGCAATACATTCTCGATTAAGCTTTCCGCCATTTAAAACACAGCCAATTTCTGCAGGAGTCATACCTTCCGGAGGGTACATAGAAGGAACAGGTCGGCTTGTGAAACGTGGACTGACAAATACAAAATATAACACCAGCAAAACCATAAGAGTTGCTAATGCTGGGAAAATGGCATCAAAAACACTTTTCAGGTAAACAAAATTCGTCGCAGGCATATGTGCGTAAAGGTAATAGTCGCTCCCAGAGTCCAACGCACAGCTTACTGATACTTTGTTTTTGTCTATACTAACCTTTTGATTAGCAAAAGGACTATCACTATCATAACTGGAATAATAATACGAATAAAAATATGCGCTGTTCCTTAGTTCAGCATCATCAACATCAAATGGGAACTCAAACTCAATTTCAATGTTATTTCCGATGGTACTATAAGAACCGCTATATAGTGGCTGTATGTATTCCAATTCCCTCACACCAGCTCGAAAATAATACTGCTTAGTAAAATTCAGAGTAACATCTACAGTTTCACCTTCATAATCATAAAGATCAACGTAAGCATATTCAAGATTCTTTCCATCTGATTTTGTGGAACCATAAGGATATTTAATTGTATACCCTGTAACTTTAGATCGGGAATATTCGTCGGAGTCACACAGATCCACTATAAAACCCGAAGCATTGTTGACAGTTATATTATAATTAACTGTAATATCAGCCATACCTTCATTATTCAGTTTACCACTCACTTTTATATTATTAAAAGACAAATCAGGCACATATACCTCAGCCGCAGAAAAAGTGCCTTCAGGAAAGAATATTTTAATGGTTACACCTTCGTATGCCTCTAAAACTGCACTTGAAGACAAAGTAATTTCACATTTTGTTAAATCACTATTATTATATATGTTTAACTCATTTTCTGTTGAGCCATAACCACCACTGGTTACAAAATAGCTATCGAGAGTTGCCCCTTCTGGAAAATGCAGACATGCAGTAAAGTTCTCCGTATAAGTATCCCACTCTGTGCCCATAACATCAATATAAGCAAAGTCAAAATCAGTAGCTTCATCTGCATATTGCCAAAGGGTATATTTTATTGTATAACGAACATCACCTTTTACTGTCTTATCGCTATCTCCTATTTTTATAGTTCCGTAACCATCATATTCAAAAGGCGCACCACTTACATTCACATTTTTAATGCGAACCTCACGTTCTTGAGTAGAATAGGTTGGGATATTTCTAACCAAACCGTGGCATTCATTATTAAAATAAACATCCAATGTTTCCACTACATCATAAGTTCGATCAGAATTAATGGTTATATCGACATCGTAATTTTTTATATAGTAATCACTATTTTCTGCTTTAACTTCATAAGGTGTCACACATAAAACAAGCCCAAATGAAAGAAATGCCAACAAAACATATGTGAATATTTTCTTCATGTAGCCTCCGCAAATTACCCATAATGAGGGTATTAATAATTCATAAATATTATGCATTATGTAATTGAATTATAACACATTATAAATAATAATTCCATGAATATAAGCCAAACAGTTTGTTTGCAGAATCAAAATGATATAATTAAAGCATGAAACGAAAAATAATAAAAATTAAGAAAAAAACTCTTGCAAGAAATATACTCTTGGCGATGATGGTAGTGGCATTAGCTGTTGTGGTACCAAATTTAATTGGCATCAAATCAGAAGATATTGATGAAACCCAAAATCCGCTACCAGACTTTCTTGATTTAACCCAATACCCAGAGCTTTGCACATTTATTAACGAGAAAGGCATATCTACCGAGCAAATAACAGAAATTTCCATTTTACCAAGGAACATTTCTTCAAATAATGCAGTTTACGGTTCGGTTCTTTATTTTGAAACTCATATAAAATACTATTCAGAGGCAGATGCCACCATAAAAGAATTTACTGTTGAGGATGGAGTGTCATATATTGACACCGCGGGTTTATACTCACCAAATGGAAAAGCTCTTATGATGAGTGCATTGGGAAGCTACGATGTTAAGCTGCGTTTTTGCGACTATGAGACAATATTTAATGTTAATATTACGCAACAAGTAGTCACAGATGAAAAAGAACGACTGATAAATAAATATGCTCGAGTTTCCAGCGATTATACAGCTGGCAATATTACCACAAGCTATGATGTGAATTTTGTATATGGCACAGATGATGAAGTTAGTCAAATGGAAAAGGAAGCTCTCAATGCCTTATACGAAATGCTGGAAGCTGCAAAACAAGAAGGCTACACCATTTATGCCCTTTCCGGTTACCGCAGCTACGAATTACAGGATTATCTCTACCAGAGAGCAGGAGGTGATTCCCAAAACACAACGGCGCCTCCAGGAGGAAGTGAACATCAAAGCGGTCTTGCCATGGATATGACCTGGGGAGAGAATTATTATAGTCTCTCAGAAGATCAGGAAAATACATCTGAATTTGATTGGCTTAACGCAAATTGCTATAAATATGGATTTATTTTGCGTTACACGAAGGGTTACGAGGATGTAACTGGGTATATATACGAACCTTGGCACTTTAGATATTTAGGCAAATCCCTTGCTGAGGAGTACCACAACAGTGGAGCACATACTTTGGAGGAATTTTTAGCAGAACCAAGGTAAATAATGAATATATATAGC
>CAVEWD010000133.1:0-2995 GCA_963619195.1 bacterium
GTATCCGCCCGCATGGAACGGATGACATTTAATTATTCTTTTAAAAGAGAGTACTAATCCCTTAAAAAAACCGTATTTTTCAAACGCCTGGTAGCAATACTCCGAACAAGTGGGGTAAAAGCGGCAATGAGCGCCCAAAAAAGGAGAGATGAATTTCTGGTAGAGCCTTATTAATGCCATGATTAATTTACTCATTGCCAATCTCTTCCTTTAATAAATCCATCTTTTTAAGAAGGCGCATAACAGAATTTTTCAAATCAGCATAGTTTGCCTCAGGGGCAGGCCTTCTGGCTAAAAAAATTATGTCGTAACCCTCTTTAATTGGGCATTCGCTTAAGCGTATAATTTCCTTAATTTGGCGTTTGATTTTGTTGCGCACAACGGCCTTTCCGACTTTGCCGGAAACCGTTATGCCCAGATGGCTCTCGGCGGTTTGGCTAGCTAGCTTATATAAAACTAAATAGCGGTCCGCAATCGATTCGCCCTTGGAATAAACCGTGCGAAAACGGCTGTTGTGTTTTATTGACTGCATAAATGTTTCCTTAGCTGATAAAAGGCTTTAAGTAAAAAAGGGATTTCGAAAAATCCCTTAATTAATCGCGCGTTAATTAAGTTAGCGCTGTGTTTTGTAAGAATGTAAAAACTATGCAGACAATTTTGCTCTCTGCTTATTTCTTCTGCGAGAGAGAACATTACGTCCGCCTACTGTTGCCATTCTTGCTCTGAAACCATGATTCTTTTTTCTTTTATGGTTGTTTGGCTGAAATGTTCTTTTCATGTTTTTCACCTCGGTAAGCTGCTTGCTTTATATATAATGCTTATACAAGCGCCATAATATTATATATTTTATTAGCTCTCGTGTCAAGCCGATAAAGCCGTTAATGGAAAAAATTTATAAATATTTTCACAATATACTTGCAATAGAAAATAATATGTGTATAATACTAAGAGTACGTGGCCCCTTGGTCAAGAGGTTAAGACATCGCCCTTTCACGGCGGTAACGCGGGTTCAATTCCCGCAGGGGTCACCAGCTTTGAATGTTAGTCCTGTGAAGGGCTTTTTTTTATCCCTTTATTTCCCTAAACACCGAATTTTAATCAAATTTTAAACAATTTTTTTTCATATTTAGTTCATAACTTTAGCATAGTGATGTATTATATCGAAAATAAAAAGGGTAAAGTTATGAAAAAGCTTATGATTAACGCAAAAACTGCCTCTAATGGAGGGGTATTTAAAAATTTAAACAATGCTGCTTCTGCATTTTGGCTTTGCGGCTATTTTTCAATATCAATTTTCTTTTTAGAGGCTGCCATGCACTATTTTGCCTATGGTGAGCTAAGCGCCATGTTGGTGTATGCCCTCATTTCCTCTGTGGCGGCCGGCATTGCCCTGGCAATTATTGCCTGTCTTTTAAACAGAAAAGGTTCTTTGGCCTTCATTTGGGTTGTTTCGGCCTTTCTTTTCGTTTATTACAGCGCGCAGCTTATTTATTTGAAAATATTTGGTTCATTTTTCTCTGTTTCACAGATTTATATGGGAGCCGATGCGGTAACGAGCTTCTTTAAGGAAACCGTGAACTGCGTGGTTAATAACCTGGGCAAAATTTTTATTTTAGCTCTTCCTATGGTGGCCTTAGGGGTGCTTTTAAGGTTTAAAAAGCTCATTCATCCCGGATGCGCCCATCGCCTTGTGGTGGTCTCACTGGCAGTTATGCTTGTTATGGTTTGCGTTGGCTATCAGGCGGCTTTAAGAATTGGCGGCACATCGGAAAATTCTGCCTATGCCGCTTATCACAGCTCCGATACGCCCACCGACAAAAGTGTGAAAAAGCTGGGAATTCTTGTGACGGCAAAGCAAGAGAGCTACTTTATTTTGTCGGGGAAGAGCTCAAGCACCCTTTCAGCAATTTATGCTCAGACAGCAGATACAGATGATGAGAGCTCATACCCAGATGGCAAAAATGAGCTTGAGGGGCTTGATTTCACCCTTTTAAACGAATATACCGACGACGAGGACATAATAAATCTCAACAACTATTTTGCCAGCGTGAGTGCCACGGATAAAAACGAATATACCGGCATGTTTGAGGGGTATAACCTTATAACCATCTGCGCGGAATCATTTTCGCCCTATTTAATTGACCCGGTGAGAACCCCAACATTATATAAGCTTTCCCACGAGGGATTTGTGTTCACAAATTATTACAACTCCATGCCCAATGTTACCACCAACGGAGAATATGCCTTTGTTTCAGGCCTTATGCCGGACTTCACCAGGGCTAAAACCGATGCCAGCATGAAGTATTCACAAAATGTGTATATGCCCTATTGCCTGGGAAATATGTTTGATTCCATTGGGGTTTGCACCTATGCCTACCACAACTACTACGGCTATTATTACGAGAGGGAATACACCTACCCGAACATGGGCTATAAAAACATCCGCTTCATGGATGATGGTATGGAGTTTTCCACAGAATGGCCCACATCGGACTTGGAGATGATGGAGCAGTCGGTGGATGAGTACATAAATGAGGAGCAGTTCCATGCTTATTATATGACCTTCAGTGGACATTATCAGTACGATTTCAGCACAAACCCTATGTGTGTGCGAAATGAAGATTTTGTTGAGAATATGGACTATTCAGAGGCTGTGAGGGCATATATTGCCTGCAACAATGAGCTTGAGAAGGCTTTATGCTATCTCCTTGAGAGGCTTGAGGAAGCCGGCATTGCCGATAAAACCGTTATAGTTCTCACCGCAGACCACTACCCCTATGGCCTTGAGGAAGAGGAATATAACGAATTGGCAGGGGAGGAGATTGACACCACCTTCGGCAAATATAAGGGTTCCTTCATTTGCTGGTGCGGCGGAATGGAAAGCCCTGTTGAGGTGGACAGCTACTGCTCCAACATTGATATTTTGCCCACTCTCCTTAATTTATTCGGTTTTGAGTATGATTCAAGGCTTTTGGCCGGGGAGGATGTGCTAAGC
>CAVEWD010000134.1:0-2972 GCA_963619195.1 bacterium
AGCCCATTGTTTGTCAAATTTTTCAAAAATATTTACATTTACCTGTTTCAATCTTTCACCTATTTATTCATTTATAAATGTGATAGAGGAGTCCTTTTTTAGTGCAAGACCGCATTCAGCTTCCGCAGCCTTTATTATTCCGGCTATAGCAGGGCAGGAAACATGCACAGGGAACTTTTCAGATGCATATTCAAACAAAGGCCCTTTGCCTGGACGCACAAGGCATAATTCATAGCTATTGAAATCTTCCCCTAATGTTTCAAACATTTTTGTGATGGCAGCGCAGGTGGAAGTGACCTTTAATTTCACTTCTCTTCTGCCGGTTTTTGTTGCTTCTGCTTCTGTGATAAGTCCACACACACCAGGGTCTATTCTAACTTTTGTTGACATTTTATTTGCCTTTCGGTTTGTTTTTTTCTTTAATTATATCACATTAAAACTTATATGACTGAATTTTAAAAAACTCAATAAAAATAGTCGTGTGTGATATAATACTTTGTAATATTTTGAGGATATTATTATGAATACTTTAAACAAAATTCCCTTTGAGTCTTTCCAAAATAAGTTTAGTGAAAAATTTGGCGAGGATGCATCTTCTCTTTTGTTTATAATGCCTTTTGGTTTGATGCTTTTATTATACGGCACATTCTATATGCTTTTCCCTGAAGAATCTTTTTATGCAAATTTGAGTTCTGTTTTGCATGATGCTCGTTATTTTTTGGCGGTGATTTTTCTTTTTAGATGGGCATTTTTGTGTGGATACACATTAAAGGAACTCATTATAATGGCGCTTGCATTTGTATTTTGCTTTGTCAGTTCATATAACGGACATGATGCAAATATATTCCTTTCCTTGTGTATAATATTTTCCAGCAGAGGAGTTGATTTTAAAAAAATTAATCGCACTGTATTTGTGTTATCTTCCGCAATAATTTGTGTTACATTTATTTTATGTGCCCTTGGGGTGCTTCAAAATTATGTGGTAACCAGAGATGATGGAACCTTGCGTTATTCTCTTGGATTTACGCATCCTAACATAATAGGGTTATGGGTAATGATTGGAATTTTTGCGTTTTTACAAAGTGCTAATGCTAAATTAAAGCTATGGAATTATGTCCTGATTTTAGCCATTACGGTTGTTATGTTTCGCATTACAAATTCAAGGGCAGCTTTTTTATGCATTGCTATGGCTTTAATTTTAGAGCTTGTATGTGGTCATTTGTGGTATGTTAACAAGGGTATTAAAAGAGTTTTAACTGTAGTCTTGTGCTTGGGGATTGCCTTCTTTGGCATATTTAGCATATCCTCAACTCTCTTTTACTCCGACTCGGCTCCTAAGCTTATATTAATGCTTAATGATGCTTTTTCAGGAAGATTAAGGCTTGCTAATGAAGCATATGTAACTTATGGCACAACTTTTTTAGGTTCGGGTGATTTTGCTGTAGATCTTACTGCAGTTGTGGATAATCTTTACGCTAGGATTTTTCTCACAAGCGGTGCGCCGACTCTTGTTTTATTTATGCTTATTATGATTTATGCTTGCGTGGATTCGTGCAGAGAAGATAATTATGAAAGTGCTATGTTGTGCATGGTGTGGGCTGCCTATGGAATGATGGAGATATTCCCATATGTGGCGGTTTTAAACACGACCTTGCTTTTAGCAGTAACACATGGTTATCGTGATAACAAATATTGAGCAGCATTCTTTAGAAATTTTGGATTTGATTTACTGAGAGGAGGGTTTGAATTTTGGAGTTGCTTAATAGTGTGCCTTTTGAGAAACTAAGAATGAATATTGTAAAAAAATTTGGCGAAGATGTATTTGATGTGCTCTTTATTATCCCGTTTGTTATAGGGATTCTCAGTTATGGTATAGTGACATCTTCATTTTATGAATATAATGCGGAAGTCCTTTTTTCTGTTCTGCGCTATCTGATTGCTTTTTCTGCAATTATAAAAATTTATATGTTTTCAAATAAAAGCATAAAGGAATTATTGTTTATTTCTGCATTTTTATTAATATTGGCCATATCGTGTCAAAGAGGAGGTGATAAGACACTGCTTTTTAGCGCAATTATGATTTTAGCAGCTAAGGATGTTGAAATTAAAAAGATATGTCGATATTCGTTTTTCACATCTGCATCTGTGGTTGTTTTGATGGCTACGCTTTCGGTTTTGAAGCTCATCCCTGACGCTGTTCAGTTTCGAGAGGATGGTTTGGTTCGACATTCATTTGGTTTTTTCCATCCGAATGCATTAGGTTTATGGGTAATGATGGTTATAACCGAGTTTTATATTGCATATGAAGAAAAACTCAATTTTATACATTATATTTTAACAGCTGCAATTGGCCTTGTGGTTTATGAAGCTACAAATTCCAGGGCGACTTTTGTTGTTATGATGCTTTTGATTGTTGGGTGGCCTGTTATGAAGCTCATCTGCAAAAATACTGGTTTAAGGAAAACATTGGGAGTGCTTATTGGTGTAGCTATTATTTTGGTGGGAACATTAAGCATTGTTTTGATGGTGATATACAATGAAAATAGCACGTTAATCTCAGCAGTGGATAAGATTGTTTCAGGCAGAATTCAATGGGGTAATCTCTCCTTTGAAGAATATGGAATCACATTATTTGGCAATGGACAACTGTTTTCAGAACTTACTTTACCAATGGTAGATTGCGTGTATATGAAAACTGTTCTTACTACAGGGGTATTTCCACTTATTGTGCTTGTTTATTTTCAGTATAAATCTGCTATGAATGCGTTTAATGCGAACCATTGTGTTTTGGCATTAATTTGCCTCTTGTGGACAGCATATGGCATGATGGAAACATATAGCTATGATGTGTTCTTCAATGTTTCCTTGCTGGCTGCTGGTTCGTTGGAAAATACTTGTTGTTTAAAAAGAAAATTATGGTTAATTCCCAAAGTAAGTTCCACAGTAGGAAGGAAGTGGATTTTACCTTGGGA
>CAVEWD010000135.1:0-2955 GCA_963619195.1 bacterium
ATGCAGAAGTGTTCGTAAAGGAGCAATGCCAAATATCTTGTGATGACCAAATTAGATTTTTTGCCTGCGGCGGTGATGGAACATTAAACGAAGTTTTAAATGGAGCCATTAATTGCGAAAAAGCATCTATAGGCGTCGTGCCGATTGGTACAGGCAATGATTTTTGTAGAAATTTCCCTAAGGCTGGCGACTTTATGTCACCTAAAGCTCAACTTCTAGGTGATATAGTAAAATGTGACGCAATAAAATATACTGGCAATATAAACAATAAATCCCAAACACGCTATTGCGCAAATATGTTCAACATTGGATTTGATTGCAATGTGGTTGATATGACAGCAAGACTGAAAACATATCCATTAATCAGCGGCTCTATGGCTTATCTTTTGTCAGTACTTATCATTTTAATAAAGAAAAAAGGAGCAGATTTAAAAATATACACCGATGATGAGCTTTGTCATGATGGTCCATTACTTCTCACATCAATTTCAAATGGATGCTACTGCGGTGGCGGAATTAAAAGTAATCCTAGAGCTTCCATTCACGATGGACAGATTGATATTAACATAATTAAAAATTTATCTAGAACAAAATTCCTTACAATGTTTCCCTCATATCAAAAGGGAACACATTTGGAGATAAATAATGTAGAAAAATTTTTGACATCAAAGAAATGCAAAAAAATAACCATAATACCAAATAATGGCACAATGAGATTGTGCACAGATGGCGAAATCGCACAAACAGGTGAAATTTCATTTGAAATAATCCATAATGCATTTAATATGTCTATACCAGCAGTGCTGTAGCTTCGTAAAAAACAACTCCTTTCATTTTAAGAAGGGAGTTGTTTTTTTATAACAAAATCATTTATTCATTGAATTTCACTAACTCAACGCCAGCTTCCTCCAACATATCCAATGCAAGCTTATCCGGATAATCGCCTCTATAAATTATTCGTTTTATACCTGAATTTATGAGCATTTTTGTGCATAGCACACAAGGAGAACAGGTTATATATATGTCCGCACCATCAATACTCACACCATGAAGTGAAGCCTGAATTATGGCATTCTGCTCAGCATGTGTTCCCCTGCAAAGTTCATGCCTTTCACCGGAAGGAATATCCATCTGCTCTCGCAAACAACCAACCTCATCACAATGTCGTATACCACGCGGTGATCCGTTATAACCTGTAGAAATAATCTGTTTATCCTTTACTATAACAGCAGCCACCTGTCTACGCAAACAAGTGGAGCGAGTACGTATAACATCTAAGAGATTCATAAAATATTCATCCCAGCTTGGTCTCATATTTACCTCCTATTTTGTGCCGTAAAGACGATCTCCAGCATCCCCTAAACCAGGAAGGATATAGTTGTGTTCATTAAGCTTTTCATCCTGTGCTGCAGCATAAATATCAACATCTGGATGGGTCTCTGAAAGCACCTTAATTCCTTCTGGAGCGGCAATTAAACAAACAAATTTAATATTCTTTGCACCCTTATCTTTAAGCAGCTGAACAGCAGCTGCCCCACTTCCACCTGTTGCCAGCATTGGGTCAATCACAATAATTCTTGACTCTTCGTTTATGTCGTTAGGCAGTTTGCAGTAATATTCCACAGGCTTGCTTGTTTCAGGATCCCTATAAAGTCCAACAAACCCAACCTTAGCATTTGGAATCAAAGACAGCATTCCATCCAACATTCCAAGACCGGCTCTTAAAATAGGAACAACCACTATTTTTTGCTCGTTCAACGTTTTCACAGTGGTTTCACACATAGGTGTTTTTATAACTTCATCCTCAAGTTCCAGATCCCTTGTGACTTCATAAGCCATCAACATTGAAATTTCACTAAGCAACTCCCTAAAGAGTTTATGTTCAGTTTTTTCATTTCTAATAATTCCAACTTTATGCTGGATCAAAGGATGATCGAATACCATTACTTTAGACATTTTCTTTACCTCTCTTTAAATTTTTGCGGTATATATTTAAATTAACGCTTTACGCGTCCGCAATCATCATTAATCTAAATTAATTATTTCATCGCTTGCTTTATGCAGCCTATTTATATATGCATCACCTATGCCGCCATACTCTGTGCTCATAACAAATGCCAGCTCTATCGCATTAGCATCACAAAACCTAAGTGCCGCAAACAATGTCGCAGCTGCCTGTTCAGGACTATCTTTACTTCCTAAATAATATATATTATTGCAATTAATATTCTTTGCCTCTGAAAAAACTATGCATGCTATTTTATCTGAAGTAATTGAACTATTTAGAATTCTCTCATTAATATATGTCTCAACTTGATCAATATCTCCATGAATTGTCACCACATATGCATTTGGTTTATAATGTCTATATTTCATTCCCGGTGCTTTTGGAGCACCAACAAGCTTTTCTCTATAAGATTCGCAAACTTCTTTCCCAAGAACTTTTTTTAGCATATCAGCACTAATAGCTCCTGGTCGCAAAATGCTGCATATTTCACCACTCATGTCAACTACGGTTGACTCAAGACCCACCTCAGAATCATCAGCCACAAGTATTACATCAGCTTTCCCATTCATATCATGTATTACATGTTCGGCCTTAGTTGGAGACGGCTTGCCGGAAATATTTGCACTAGGTGCGGCAATTGGCACACCACATGCATTAATAAAATCCTGAGCCTCTCTCCTTTGTGGGAAACGGACTGCAATTGTATTAAGGCCAGCAGAAACATTGCTGGCGACAGCTCCATTTTGATGCATAATTATGCTTATTGGTCCAGGCATAAAAGCATCCGCAAGCTTCAATGCATCATCAGAAACATCATCGCACACTAAAAAAATATCCTCATAATTCGCGATATGCACGATTAGAGGATTATCACCTGGCCGTCCTTTAGCCTAAAATATTTTTTTAACGCCGCCAAAATCAAAAGCATTGGCACCAAGCCCATAAAC
>CAVEWD010000136.1:0-2953 GCA_963619195.1 bacterium
CTCTTAAGCATTATGTGAACATCATCCAACTGTTTGTCATCAACAACTGACGGAGCTCCCATCATAACGTCCTGGGCCTTTTTATTCATCGGGAATGGAATAATCTCTCGTATATTCTCTTCATCAGCTAAAAGCATAACCATTCTATCTATACCAGGAGCAATTCCAGCATGAGGTGGAGCTCCATAGCAGAATGCGTTATACATTGCGGGGAATTTAGCCTTAACGTCATCTTCACACAACCCGACAATTTCAAAAGCCTTCACCATTATTTCAGGATCATGGTTACGAACGGCTCCAGATGAAAGCTCGATTCCATTACAAACCAAATCATACTGGTAAGCATTAAGTGAAAGAGCCTTCTGCTCATCCCCCTCAGCTTCCATTAAAGCGGCAAGACCTCCCTGTGGCATTGAAAATGGATTATGACAGAACTCCAATTTGCCCGATTCCTCGCCGATTTCGTACATCGGAAAATCCACAATCCAACAAAATTCGTAGCGCTCTTTATCCATATGGCCCTCTACCGCTGCACCCAAAAGCTTAACTAAAGTTCCAGCGGTTTTTTGCGCAGCAAGCTTATCTCCGCTAGCTATAGCAACCAGTGTGTTAGGTTTCAACTCTAACTTACTTACAATATTATCAGCATCATCCTTTATAAACTTAGCTATGCCGCCGGCTATTTCTCCATTTTCATCAACTTTAAACCAATATGTTCTATTTGCTGTCTGCACTTCAACATCATTGATTATCTTGTCTATGAATTTTCGTGATTCTTTGAAATTATCAACCACAACTGCTTTAACAACATTTCCGGCAAATGGCTCAAAGCCACAACCACCAATTAAATCAGTCACATCAGTCACAGTAAGATCAATACGCAAATCCGGTTTATCTGAACCATATTTTTCCATGGCAACATTATAAGGGATCCTTGTGAAGGGTGCAGTTGAAGCAATATTATATTTGCCATACTCTGAAAAGACAGGCGGCAGCACATCCTCAATAACAGCAAACACATCTTCCTGGGAAGCGAATGCCATTTCCATATCTAACTGATAAAACTCACCGGGAGAACGGTCTGCCCTGGCATCTTCATCTCTAAAGCATGGAGCAACCTGAAAATAACGATCAAACCCTGAAGTCATGAGAAGTTGCTTGAATTGCTGCGGAGCCTGGGGTAAAGCATAAAATTTTCCAGGATGAACACGTGAAGGCACCAAATAATCTCTAGCTCCTTCAGGAGATGAACTAGTTAAAATGGGTGTTGTTATCTCCAAAAATCCCTTCTTCATCATGCCAGCCCTAAGAGCGGCAATAACTTGAGAACGAAGGACTATTTTTCTTTTCACCTGTGGATTTCTCAAATCAAGATATCTGTATTTAAGTCTTGTATTTTCATCAGCATCCTTTGAAAAATTAATTTCAAAGGGCAGCTCATTGTAAATACATTTTCCAAGCACTTCAATCTTATCCGGCACAACTTCAATATCACCTGTTGGAAGGTTCGGGTTTTTTGAGGAACGTTCCCTCACCTCTCCCTCAACGGAAATTGTAGATTCACAATTTATTGAATCAATCACCTGCATGAGCTCTTCATTGTCAATGACAGCCTGAGTTACTCCATAAAAATCACGAAGGACAATAAAAGCTAGATTTTTGCTGACCCTCCTGACATTCTCAAGCCAGCCGGAAAGCTTAACTTTTTTCCCCACATCGCTAATTCTTAATTCATTACAATTATGCGTCCTATTTTGAAACATTATATAACCGTCCTTTTAATAAAACATAAAACCAAAATTAAACATATTTTATTTAAACCTATGAGATTATATCATTTTTAAGGTACAAGTTCAACAAATCGTTAAATAGCCAATAAAATAATATTTTTCTAAAATTGATATCTTATATCCTAATATAGTTTACATTTACCAAAACAGAGTAGCCTTGTTCGCTACTCTGTCTAGAACCAACTATTTATGCATAAAAATTATTCCCAGTGTGCCAGGGCCACAATGCGATGACACGGTTCCGCTGGCGATAGTTTGAGTGATGTTTTTAAAATCAGCACACTCCTTTATCGTATCAATAACTACATCAACATTTTCTTTTATATAGTCGGAATAAGTTATAAAAATTCGGTCATAGTCAAGATCTTTGCATTCCTTTAACCTATCCAGCACATATTCGCGAAGGCATTTCTCCATGCTTCCTTTGTATTTTTTACTTACCTCCATTTTACCGTTGATAACATCAATACATGGCTTTAAATGAAGAAGATTTGCTCCTAAAGCAGCAACAGAAGAACACCTGCCACCCTTAGCTAAATATTCCAAAGTTTCTATCAAGAAACTCACTTCCACTTTGGGCTTCATTTCCTCCACAGCATTTATTATCGCATTCACGTCACTTCCCTCTGCTGCCATCTGAGCTGCTTTTAAAACCATAAACCCATGCCCTGTGGTAAGGCACTGTGAGTCAACTACATAAACATTATCAAAATTCTCAGCGGCAATTTTTGCATTTTGGCAACTTGCAGAAAGTTCACTGCTCATACCAATATGCACTACTGCATCATATTCACAGGATAATATCTTAAACTTCTGCTCATAATCATACTCAGAAACGGCCGATGTAGAGCAAAGCTTCTTTGTTTCTTGATAATATCCGAAAATATCCTTGGTTGTTATTTCCAGCTTATCTTTAAATGTTTCATCACCCTTTACAATATACAATGGAAAAATATAAATATTATTCCCCTCTATAAGTTCGTCTGAAAGATCACAGGTGCTATCTGCTGTTATTTTTATTTTCATTCCTATTCCTATCTAATAAAATATTTAAACTCCGTCAATTTTTACATATATAAGGTCAATATGTCAATATAAATAAAAATTAAATAATGACAAATGCTATTTTAATTTCCGTTTTCACTATATCCACAATCCTTATT
>CAVEWD010000137.1:0-2933 GCA_963619195.1 bacterium
GTATATAGCAGCGTGATTGTCTCTAATGAAAATGGAAATACCAACTTCCTTGGCGGTGAAGACGGTCTTATAGACATTGGCGGCAAGGCAATCTGGTACGGTCTGCTTCTTGCCTATGATGCCAACTATTCCGGCAGTGCAGCTTATGAATATGACAGCAATGCGTATCTGCCTTCGTCTGAAGCTAGTGTGCGGGAGTCTATGTTTGAGCGGGCGGGCTATCGTTTTATTGGCTGGAACACTCAGTCAGACGGAAGTGGAACAGCTTATGCCCCCGATGACCCAATTGTGATGGAAAAAAGCCAGGTGCTGTATGCCCAGTGGGAAAAGCTTTATTTTGTTAAATATGAAATAAGCGGTGATCCAACTTATGGAATTCCTGCTGACACAACACTTCCAACAGATGTATGGTATGCCTTTGAAGAAACTGTGTTTGTCCTGCCGGAGCAAACAACTGCATGGACAACTTCCGACGGCACTACTGCTGGTGTTCCCGGCACTTGGAGCTTCACATCATGGGATAAAGAAGGCAGCTTCCTGATTACATCAGACACAACAATTAGAGGCGCTTGGAGCTTTACCCCTTCACAGGAACCGATCAAGCCGCCTCAGACCGGTGATAGTTCGAACATCGGCCTCTGGCTGTCATTGATGCTGATTTCTCTTACAACATTTTTCGGTACTTGTATTTATAGGCAAAGGCACTGTTATATCGGGAATCATAAAAAAAGGGGATAATAACTTCATAAGATAAGGAATAGACACTACAGAAAGCGTTACTGCAATCTACAGTGTCTGTTCCTTTTTTGCCTTTACCTTGCCACATTGATTTTGGTTTGTTTCCTTATGTGGCATCCACCTTAATAGCTGCCCTTTTTATTGATATTGAACCCTTAGACGCACTAAATTTCAATTAGTATAATTTCTACACGTTAGCATCATTACAAACTAAAGGCTCTGTATATTCTGTTTTATTCGCAGCTTTACGGATGTGTATGATGGCAAAAACCAAGGTAATAATTGCAACAACTGCCAGTGATAGGGAAACATAAGCAAAATTTCCACTTATTTTAGCCAGCAAATCACTTAAGCAGCAGTCATATGTTCCATGAAGCAAAAATGGAATTATAAAGCCGAATAAAGTGTACTTTCTTTGCCTTGTTTTCATTCCCTTACCAACAAAATACCCCATAATGAACCCATATCCGCAGTGCATAGCTGTAATGCCCCTTGTGAGCATCATTCCTGCATTAGACCCCAGGGCATAAGCAACAGATTCAGAAAGCTCAAAGCCTATGCCGATAATCATCATGAGAGATGTAATATTTAGCCATGAATAGGAATAAGGATTTTTCTTAATTAAGCCCCTAAGAGCCATATATTTCATTAGTTCTTCTGCAAAGGCAAGGGTTATATAGTTATGATAAACCTCCACAATTACATTTTCAACTCCTGCCATCACCATTAATTTTTCTGTGATATAAAATAGTGATGAAAGAAGAAAAACTAATGCCACGCATAAAAAAGCTCCACGCTTTAAGGCTAAAGCGCAGATTTTTTTATAGTCATCATCCTCTGCCTTTCTTTTTTTAAGCCAAAGGTATATTAAAACAGCCGGAACCAAACTTAAAATAAAAATCAATATAAGTATAATCAATTTTCTTTCTCCTTGCTTATTTGTGTAAATTATGCCTTCTTTTTTATGTTTAATTCACTTATTACCGCTGAACCAATTATGAGTACTGCTCCCACTAGCCCAAACACGGAAAGCTTCTCATGAAGCACCACAGACGAAAGCAAAAGGGCAAACACAGGGTCAATATAGCTTAAAACAGCAATGGACTGAGCAGATAAATCCTTCATGCTGCCAAAATATACCGCATAGGCAATTCCTGTGTGAACAACCCCCACAATTACAACCATGATAACAGCTAATGCGTCTAGGTTAATTTCAGCCCAATTTTCAGTGAGAATTAAATAGGGAATTAAAATCACAGTGGCGGAAATCAGCTGTATGAGGGTTTTTAAGTAGGCATCCTCCATTTGCACTTTTTTGTTTAAAATGATAACCACAGCATAGAAAATGGCAGCTCCAAGACCGAATATGATTCCAAGAATGTCCTGCGAGGAAATTTTAACCCCGTCCATCATGCCGGAAACAAACATCATGCCTACAATAGCTGCCATAGCACAAAATAGCTTTTTAGCAGTTAACTTCTCGCCCAATACAATTGGGGAAAGCAAAATTAAAATGGTGGGCTGCATGTAGTAACACATGGTGGAAATTGCCACAGTGGTGTAGTTATATGCCTCAAAAAGCAAAATCCAGTTGAAACCCATAATTATGCCGGAAATTGCAAGAAGAATAAAGCTCTTTTTTTTTATTTCGCTTCTCTTGTGCCCTTTTATGGCAAGATAGAAATATAAAAAAAAGCTGCCGAGAAGCCCCCTGCAAAAAGCAATCATACCGGAGGAGAGGGTAATGTATTTTCTAAAAATGCCTATGGTGCCAAAAACCAGCATGGTTGAAATAAAAAGTATATAAGACCTTGCATTTTCTTTATTCATAACTACCCCCTGTAATAAAACGAAAATCAGATTCATTTTTATTATGCTATTATATTCATAATACTTAAAATTAGGTAATGCATTTACTAATTTAGTTGTGAAAAGTAAATAAAAAAACTTATCACTCTCTTAATTAAAATGATAAGCCTTTGTGCATTACTTTTTCTGATTCCAATAAATTAATTAAACCTCAGGAAGATCACCAGTTTGCGAAAACACTACCCATTTGGCAACATTTGCAGCATGTAAAAGTAAATTTTTTATTATTTTAATTTGTGGTTGAAATAAGCTGTGAGTTTTGTTATTATATCCCATCTTTGACACTTTTTAAGTTAAAAATTGCCGCAAATGCCGATGATTACTGC
>CAVEWD010000138.1:0-2226 GCA_963619195.1 bacterium
ATGAAATCTTATGCGAGTTAAGCATATCCACTTCATCTGTGTCCCTTTTTTATTATGGGTTCGCTCTAAAAATTAATATTACACTTGATTTTTACTTAAACTTGGAACTCTAACTTAATTTAACACTTTAATCTATTGGTCAATGTGAGCACATTCCCAACTTTCAAAAGCTAATATATCTTTTCGATCAATGCATTTAACTCTCGTTTCACCCTTGTCTAACATGATTAATCATAATCGACATATCATATAGTTATATTCTTCAACATCGATATTTTTAAACCAATATCTAAAAAATCATTAATATGTTTTATTTGTTCTTTATTAAACTTTACAAATCGACTAATTTTATACCCTTTGTAGAACAACACCCCTGTATAGGCAACAAATTTGTTCAATCATAAAAGGCTACGCTCAACAAACGTAGCCTTAACAACTGACATGGAACCCATTCACTTTATCAGCATAATGTGCAATTTACTTTTCGGACAATGCCTTATATTTTTCATACCTAGCCTTGGCATCAGCCTCAGTCTTTTCAAAAAGTTCTTCTGCAATCTCTGGGAATGTTACAGAAAGAGCTGTATAACGGTTTTCGCTACCTATAAACTCTCTAAAACTTGCTGATGGTTCTTTACTATCCAAAGAGAATGGATTTTTACCTTCTTCTGAAAGAGTAGGGTTAAATCTGTAAAGATGCCAATATCCGGCGTCCACAGCGCGCTTCATTTGCTCCATAGATTTACCCATTCCAGCCTTTATACCGTGATTGATGCATGGAGCATAACCAATTATTAGTGATGGCCCATGATAATCTTCAGCCTCTTTAAGAGCTTTAAGAAGTTGATTATAGTCAGCTCCCATTGCGACTTGCGCAACATACACATATCCATATGCCATCGCCATTGCACCTAGATCTTTCTTCTTGATTTTCTTACCCTGAGCCGCAAATTTAGCTACAGCAGCAGTAGGAGTTGCTTTAGATGACTGTCCGCCCGTATTTGAATAAACCTCCGTATCAAATACAAACACATTCACATCCTCACCAGATGCCAGTACATGATCAAGTCCACCGTATCCAATATCATAAGACCAACCATCACCGCCAAAAATCCATATGCTCTTCTTGGTAAGCTGTTTTTTGTTTTCGAGAATATATTCCTTTATTTCTTCAGCCTCACCTGTAAGCTCACAAGAATTAAGAGCTACCAAAAGAGAATCCGATGCCTTTTTAGATTCATCAGCCATCTCCATATTGTTAACCCAATCTTTGGCTGCTACTTTCAATTCCTCAGAAATACTTAATCCACAAAGTGCTTCCAATTTTTCTTTAATAGAGTTTCTTAAGGATTTCACAGCTAAAGCCATACCCAAGCCATATTCTGCATTATCCTCAAACAGTGAATTAGCCCAAGCAGGTCCAAAGCCCTTTTCGTTTACAGTATATGGTGTACTAGGTGCACTTGCTCCCCAAATAGATGAGCATCCTGTCGCATTTGCAACATACATTCTATCACCATACAATTGGGTAATAAGTTTAGCATATGGAGTTTCCCCACAACCAGCACATGCACCTGAAAATTCCAACAAAGGTTTCTTAAATTGGCTTCCCTTAACAGAGTAGATATTGTTTTCTTCTGGCTGTTTGACTGCAAGGCTCACAGCATAATCCCAGTTCACACTTTGACAAAGTTCTTCATCAATTTGTCTCATCACCAAGGCTTTCTCTTTAGCTGGACACACATTTACACAGCTACCACAACCAGTACAATCCATTGGGGATACCTGAATTCTATATTTTAATCCATCAAATCCCTTTCCAGTTGGTTCGACTGTAGTAAAACCATCAGGAGCTTTTTTCAGTTCTTCTTCATTAACAAGAATTGGCCTTATTGCCGCATGCGGACACACCATTGAACAACGGTTGCATTGTATACATTTCGAAGAATCCCACTCGGGAACCTCAATAGCAATACACCTTTTTTCATACTGACTGGTTCCTGCTGGGAATCTGCCATCTTCAATACCCTTAAACGCAGATACCGGCAAAGAATCACCATTTTGCGCATTCATTGGTCTAAGCACTTCTTCAATAAACTTAGGTCCTTTTGCCATTTTATTTTCTACATCAAAAGCATCTTTCCAGCTTTGAGGAATATCAAACTTTTTTAATGATGACACTGCATTTTCTATGGCTTTATAGTTCATGTCAATAATATTTTGGCC
>CAVEWD010000138.1:2236-2900 GCA_963619195.1 bacterium
AACTTTTCACAACTTCCTTTTTAAGTAAGTCCTCAGCCATTTCATAATCTATTACATTAGCAAGCTTGAAAAATGCACTTTGCATTATCATGTTTGTTTTTCTTCCAAGGCCAATTTCCTGCGCAACATGAGTAGCATTTATGGTATAGAAATTAACATTTCTCTCATACAAGGCTTTTTTCATAGCAGCAGGAATGTTTTCTTCAATCTCTTTATCATCCCAGGTTGTATTCAAAAGGAATGTGCCACCCTGCTTTATGTCCTTAACCATATCATATTGTTCCACGTATGTTTGTGTGGAGCATGAAATAAAATCGGCGCCTTCAATTAAATATGTAGATGTTATTGGCGATTTGCCAAAACGAAGGTGAGATATGGTAACACCACCGGATTTCTTAGAGTCATAGGAGAAATACCCCTGAGCATACATATCTGTATTATCTCCAATTATCTTAATAGCACTCTTGTTCGCACCAACTGTTCCATCACTGCCAAGGCCCCAGAATTTGCAGCTGATTGTTCCTTCAGGAACAGTGTTTATATGGTCTTTAATCTCTAAAGATTTAAATGTAACATCATCCACTATGCCAATTGTAAAGTCATCCTTTGGAGAATCCGACATAATGTTATCGAACACTGCTTTGAGCTGAGATGGTGTTGTATC
>CAVEWD010000139.1:0-2893 GCA_963619195.1 bacterium
CTATTTAGGCTGCCTAAAGCTTTTATATGAGGACTACCCCGAAACCATAGCAAAACAAAGGGGCATGGTTGCAAAAGGGGAGGGGAAGCCCGTTATTGTTTCCGCCTCAAATTCCTTTATTATGAAAACCCCTGTTGAGTTTGTGCCGGGGCTTTGCGCTGAAACAGCCTTTAGTGCCGATGTGTTAATGGAAAATTTAAGCCGAATTCTGGATGAATGCAGCGTTGATTATGAAAATGTGGTGATAACCTATAAATATACTCCTCCCCACAGTGAAAGTGTGCCTAAGGCTGCCATGGAAGATGCATATACGCCTGTAGTGGCGGAGGCTAACACAAATTATGTGCCTTTAAACGGAATTGAACAGCTAAATCTTTATAATGTGGGGAATCTTTCCTTCACAAAACCAGTTAGTTTTGTCTATAAAGGCAATGAATACTCCAATTTCACCTCATGGTGCGACTTATATGCTGGATTAGCATCTCTTTTAAGGGTAGATTTTCCTTCAATCGTTGTTGATGGTATGGCTTTAACTGGAAGTTATGCCACGGAAGTTTCTTCAAATGTGTCCAAGCTGCGTAGCCCTAAGCCTATTGGAAATAGGCTGTATATTGAAACGAATCATTCCTCCACGGAAATTGCTCTAAGAATTAATATGATTCTTGCTAAATGCGGCATATCTCCAAGTGGTGTGGTAATTAAATATACTCGCGGAAAGGTGGGGCAAACTTCTGCAAAAGCAAAGGCGGAAGATGGGAACACAGAGCTTTCCATAGCAAATGCACATCCTACACAAAAGCTGTCTGAAGTCCTTCAAACCAAGCCGGCCCCTAAGGCTTCCCAAAGCCGAAAAGCGCAGATCCATGATGCAATTGTTAAGGTTTTAAGCCAAAGCAATGAGCCCCTTTCGGTGAATGAAATTTATAACCGAATTTCAAAGGAGAATCTTTACAGCTTTAAAGCCGAAAATCCGGTTAGTGTAGTAAAATTAATAGTAGTTGCCCTCTATAATGGCGGATCTCAGGAAGCAAAAGTTCGTGAGTTTGGCGTGGTGGGAAACGGAGTGATGAAAAAATATTATCTCCTTGCGCCAAATAAAGCTAAAACCTCCGAATCAAAAGCTCCTAGTTTCAGCCGGGAAAATTATGTTAAGGTTCTCTCTAACCGCTATCAAAATGGCCTAACCTTCGACTCCATCGACTTTGATATTTTCCGGGATGTTTATGAGTCTTTGTTTAATAAAAAAATAAATGTGCCCGATCCCACCCTGGAAAATCAGCTTAGGCAGTGCGGAGTGTTTTATAAAGGTCGTCTGTATCCTGCTGAGGGCATAATAGACCCTCAGACTAGAAAAAAACTGTTTTCCTACATTGAAAATTGTTTTTCCCGTGGAAATGATGTTTTATATTATAAAGCCATAATGGAGGACTTAGCTGATGATTTCTCCCCCTGCTACAACCTAGCGGATGAAAATATGCTTTCGGAATATATAGCTTTCGAAGCTCCAAAGGGGAAATATTTCTTCTCGAAAGAATATATGTCCGCAAAGAAATATGTGAAGGCCAATAATGCCTCCGAGGTGGAAGAGTGCCTGCGCAATGCCGGACGACCCATGAGCTTGGGTGAAATAGACTCTGCCCTTTTCCACATACCCCAGGATAAAATTGAAAAAATCCTAAAGAGCAGCCCTGTAATAGTGCGAAATGCAAAGGGAGAGTATTTCCACTCCGAAATTTTTGAGGCCTCCCCCCAGGAGCTGGATGAAATTTCTCAGATTATAAAGCTTTCCATTGATGAAAATGAATATGCCGTCTGGAGCGATGTTTGGAATAAAATCCTTGAGAACATGCCAAATTTTGTGGAAATGAATTGCTACCTTTCTCCTTTGGGCATAAGAGAGAGGCTCTCTGAGTTGTTTAGAGGCAGGTTTAATTTTAATGGCGCCATAATAAGTCCCCTTGGGAAAAATTACAGCATGGGAGATATTTTTCTTCTTTATGCTAAGCACCACCCCTCCTTTAGCCTCCAGGATATCGACTCCTTCGCAAAGGAGCTTGACACCCACATTTATTTTGATTCCCTAAGGGTAAGCTCCTTCCGGGTGAGCCACGATTTGTTTGTTCCCAAAAGTGAAATCTCCTTTGATGTGGAGGCTGTGGACTTAGCCATTTCCAGCTTCATTTCAGGCGACTTCCTTCGCCTAAGGGAAATTGATTCCTTCCTTTCCTTCCCAAATGTGGGCTATGAATGGAATGAATATCTTCTAGAGAGCTATTTAGCAGGGAAAAGTAAAATGTTCATGCTTTTAAACAATGGCTTTGCCCAGCATAATGTGGCAGGTTTTGTGGCAAAAAGGCGCGGTGGCATAACCGAATTTGTGGATGCCGTTTCTTATTTTCTGGCTGCCTCCCGGGGAGTGGAACTAAAAAAAGATCCTGCCTTGGACTATTTGATGCAAATGAATGTGATTTCCCGCAAAAGTTATAAGGAAATCGACCTTGCCTTAAGGCAGGCGGCGCAAATTCGAGCAAGAAAGGAATAAAAAGAATGTATTCATATGAGTGGGACCCCTCCACAGGGGGATATTTATTAAATTCAACCCCCCTGGCTTTCTCTAAGGAGCCGCGCCCCGTTTATTATAAAGAGCTTGATATTTTAGGCTTCGACAAATTCTGGAAATATGAAAAAAACGACTCCTTCCCCTATATGTGGGCGGAAGCCAACAATTATTTCTATCGCGGCCGCCTTGTTGCCAAAACCAAGGGCGGCTCCTGCTACACCCCTCCGGAATTAATTCTCATTGAGCCCCCGGAAATAGAGGGGCATGAGCTGCGCTTTGTGGATATTCCCGCCATGGTGGAGAAAAATAGAGCCATAATGGAGCAGCTCACCC
>CAVEWD010000140.1:0-2884 GCA_963619195.1 bacterium
CCACATTATATTTTTCTCTGAATTCGTTCTTTACGCTAGCAAAATCGACATCGGGCAAAAGTTTACCTGGGCGTTCTGTTATATAAGGAGCTCCCTTTAAAACAACTTCTCTAAGTTCCTCATCAAATCCAGCTTCAGGCTGTCCTATATTTCCCTTAAAGAAATCCACAACAGAATCAGGAAATGCTAATATCTTTCCTTTTTCATAAATGTTTTCCTTGGTAAGATCATTTTGAGTCATGAATATTGCCATATCCCCAACAACCTTGCTAGATGGCGTAACTTTAATAATATCACCAAAAAGATCGTTTGCCACTTTATAATTATGCAGAACATCGTTAAACTTATGTCCTAAACCAAAACTATTAACTTGAGCTTTTAGGTTCGAATATTGTCCTCCCGGGAATTCATACTTATACACCATTGTAGTGCCACTTTTTATTCCCGATTCAAATTCAGAGTAAACCGGTCTTACTTTTTCAAAATAATCGCTTAACTCTTGAAGGTCATCAACAGAAAGGGAGCTCTGTCTGTCAGTAAATTCTAAAGCTGCCACAACAGCATTAAGAGATGGTTGACTTGTAAGACCACTCATCGAAGAAAGTGCAGCATCAACAATATCAACTCCCGCAAGACAAGCAGAGAGTATGGTTGCAACCCCATTTCCAGATGTGTCGTGCGTATGTAAGTTAACAGGTATTTTAACCTCTTCTTTAAGCGCTTTTACCAACTTATAAGCAGCAGCAGGCTTTAATAGACCGCTCATATCCTTAATCGTAAGAATGTGGGCACCCATTGCCTCAATTTCTTTAGCCTTCTTTACGTAATAATCAAGGTTATATCTCTTTCGCTCGCTATCCAAAATATTTCCCGTATAACAAAGGGATACTTCAGCTAGTTTATTGCAATTTAGAACTTCTTCGCAGCTTACTTTTACCTGCTCCAACCAATTTAATGAATCAAAAATGCGGAACACATCTATTCCATATTCAGCACTTCTTTTTATAAATTCACGAATTACATTGTCGGGATAATTTGAATATCCAACCGCATTTGATGCCCTAAATAGCATTTGAAACATAATGTTAGGTATCTTTTCTCTTAGCTCTTTAAGGCGTGTCCATGGTGATTCATATAAAAACCTATATGCTGTGTCAAAGGTAGCTCC
The DNA here is from genome assembly GCA_963619195.1 of bacterium. GTDB lineage: Bacteria > Bacillota > Clostridia > Eubacteriales > Anaerofustaceae > RUG14186. Next base: position 1,169 of record CAVEWD010000140.1, read on the forward strand.
TCCCCACATTTCAAGAGAAAACAGCTCCGACTCATACTTGCTTATAGCATCTGCTGCTTTTAGCATATCAAATGTTCTCATACGTGTTGCCATAAGCGACTGGTGAGCATCCCTCAAAGTAGTATCTGTAAATAGAACCTCTTTAGTATTTTTTATACATTTTACAACCTCATCAGGCCCACTTTCATCCAATACCTTTTTAAGTCCATCTTTAACAGGCAGACTAGGTACAATAGGCTCGGGATCAAATTCAATTTCTGGTTTTCTTGCACCCTTCATAGCTAGTGTGCGCTGTGAGATGAACTTTAAAAGCTTATATTCTCTATCATCAAACAATGTCACATTGAACAGTTCGGGGTACTTATCAATAAATGTGGTATCACACTGCCCTTGTTTAAAACGATCGTGCTCTAGTATGTTTATTAAAAAGTCCTTGTTAGTTTTCACACCTTCTATAGTCGTTTCCTTTAACACGCGAACCATTTTTCTTCTTGCACGTTCAAAAGAACTGTCATAGGTTGATGCTTTAACAAGCAAACTATCAAAATAAGGAGATATAACAGCCCCTGTAAAACCGTTACCACCATCTAAACGAACACCTGACCCGCCTCCGGTTTTATACACTTCAATTTTACCAGTATCAGGCATAAAGTTATTTTTTACATTTTCAGTAGTTATTCTGCATTCGATAGCAGCGCCCCTAAATTTAATATCATCCTGAGAATTGATTCCCATCTCAGGTGAGTTCAATTCATACCCCTCTGCAATGTAAATTTGATTTTCAACTATATCTAAACCACAGGCCAATTCTGTTATAGTGTGTTCAACTTGAATGCGGGGATTTACTTCAATAAAATAGTGATTCCCCTCACTATCTAAAAGAAACTCAACTGTGCCTGCATTGGTGTAATTTACCTTCTTTGCAAGTTTTAGTGCATCAGAACAAATGCATCGTCGAGTTTGCTCATCTATAGATAAACATGGCGTAAACTCAACTATTTTCTGATGTCTCCTTTGAATGGAGCAATCACGTTCATAAAGATGCACCATGTTTCCGTATTCGTCAGCAAGTATCTGTACTTCAACATGACGTGGATTTTCAATATATTTTTCAAGGAAAACACTACCATCCCCAAAGGCTTTTTGAGCTTCTCTGACAGCAGACTCAAAAAGCTCAGCCATGTCGCGACTTCGTTCACAAACTCTCATTCCTCGGCCGCCACCACCTGCAGCAGCCTTTATCATTACCGGATATCCAATCTCTTCAGCAACTTGCATTGCCTCATCAACCGTAGAAACGCTTTTACCTTTTATTACAGGCACACCAGCCTCTTCAGCTGCCATTTTTGCGTTAACTTTATTCCCTAAAAGGTCAATTACTCCAGGAGTTGGTCCAATAAATTTAATTCCCCTATCTTCACACATTTGTGCAAAATCGGCATTTTCGGATAAGAAACCGTAACCAGGGTGAATAGCATCAATTCTTTTATTAACAGCTAATTCTAATATAGCATTTTTATTGAGGTATGTATCTGTTGGGGTATCTATGCTTTTTATCAAATAAGCCTCATCTGCTTTACTTCTGAAAAGTGTCAATTCATCCTCTTCACAATATATTGCAACAGCAGTTTTCCCCATTTCTTGAATGGCTCTTATAACTCTTATGGCAATTTCGCCCCTATTAGCAACGAGTATCCTATTGAATTCCTTCATATT
>CAVEWD010000141.1:0-1597 GCA_963619195.1 bacterium
ATTGATGAGCTTATTAAAGCTGGGTATGTGAAGAAAAAAAACAACAAGACCCCATTCATCAAAACGAATAGCTTCAACTGTTTCAGATATTTTACGCAGGATGGGTATGAGATCCTTGCAGGGAAAAATAGCTTTCAGAATAACAGACTCACTTTTAAAATAGCCAATAAAGATGATATTTGGCTTCATGCTAAAGATGTTCCGGCAAGTCATGTTATACTAAGGACGAATAAGGGGGAGTATTCAAATGAAGCTCTTTCAGTAGCTGCTCAAATCGCAGTGTTTCACTCAAAGTTGAAAGATTCTGCAAAAGTTCCAGTTGATTATACCTATGTTAAAAATGTGAAAAAAATTGTTTCTTCTGGATATGGAAATGTTACTTTTATTGATAATAAAACTGTTTATATGACAGTTGATCAAAGACTGATAAAAAGCCTCAAGCAACAGGAGTAGTATGGAAAAGAAAATAATATTTATACAAGAAGGTTCACTTGCCCAAAAATGCGGCATTGAAAAAGGAGATATAGTAAGGTCAATAAACGATAATGATGATTTTGATATTATTGACTATTATTATGATACCTCAAGTAGTTCCTTTGATATTAGTATCGTAAGAGGTGGAAAGTGTAAAAAGATACATATTGCTAATTCGAATCTTATGCCTTTGGGATTGAGCTTTGAAAATCTTACAATAGATAAACCACGCACTTGCAAAAATAAATGCATATTTTGTTTTATGGATCAAATGCCAAAAGGTTTGAGGAAAAGTTTGTATTTTAAAGATGACGACTATCGTTTATCTTTTCTTTATGGTAATTATATTACTTTGACAAACGTTTCCGATGCGGAATTAGACCGCATTATTGAAAAAAAATTAAGTCCGCTATATGTAAGTGTACACGTTAGTGACCCAAATAAACGTTGTGAAATTATGGGCAATAATGATGCATCAAAAATAATGCAGCAACTTAGGAAACTTATAGATGGGAAAATTGAGTTAAACATTCAACTGGTACTTTGTCCGGGCGTGAATGATAATGACTACCTTAAAAAAACTTTGGATGATATGCTTTCCTTAATGCCGGGGATACTAAGTTTATCATGCGTTCCTGTTGGGCTCACTAAATTTAGAGATAATCTTTACCCACTAGGTACTTACAGTAAAGAAGGAGCTGGCAATGTGATAGATACTATCGATGAGTATAGAGTAAAAGCAAAAAATATTGATGAATTCACTACATTTTGTGCATCGGATGAATTCTTTGTTTTAGCTCAGCGAGATTTCCCAAATGCAGAGTACTATGGTGATTATGTGCAATTTGAAAATGGTGTTGGAATGACACGCAGCTTCATTGATGAAGTTGATGAATTTTTGGATGACAATAAAGGAATAAAAATAGATTGCAATGCATATCTTATTACAGGTTCATTGGGAATGAAGGCTCTTGCTCCGATTATAGAAAAAATTAACAATAATACAGGATCTTCGCTTGAGCTTGTGGAAGTTAAGAATGAGTTTTTCGGAGAAAGTGTTACAGCCAGTGGCCTTGTTTGTTGTTGTGATATTATAGATGAATTAGCCAATAAAGATAAAAAT
>CAVEWD010000141.1:1607-2874 GCA_963619195.1 bacterium
GTGTTTGTGCCTTCAAATATGTTAATGGATGAAGAACCTCTTTTTTTGGATAATTTATCAATTAATGATTTGAAGGATAGAACATCTATGGAAATATCTGTGGTTCCTAGTAGAGGATATGATTTTTGTTGTATGTTAAAGGAGAAATGTATAAATGAATAAACCATATATTGCTCTGGTTGGCCGCCCAAATACAGGAAAATCGACCCTGTTTAACAGATTAGCAGGTAGACGAATTTCCATAGTAGAAGATACTCCAGGTGTTACCCGAGATAGAATTATTGCCGAAGGAGAATGGCTCTCTAATGCATTTTATATCATAGATACTGGCGGAATTGAACCGGATACAAATGATGTTATTCTGTCGCAGATGCGCACTCAAGCTGAACTCGCTATGGAAATGTGTGATGTAATAATTTTTATAGCAGATGCAAAGGATGGGGTAACTGCAGCTGATAAGGAAATTGCTGCGATGATAAGAAAAAACAACAAAAATACGATTCTTGCAGTAAATAAAATAGATGATTATTCCCACATGGATGCTTTGTATGAATTCTATGAGCTGGGTTTGGGTGAGCCTTTTGCAATAAGCGCTGAACATGGAAATGGCGTTGGAGATGTTTTGGATAAGGCTTTAGAGCTTTTCCCAGAGGAAAAGAGAGGACAATTGTCAGATCAAGCTCACAAAATTGCTGTTGTTGGAAAACCAAATGCGGGAAAATCAACCTTGATTAATTCTCTTTTAGGGGAAGATAGGGTGATTGTTAGCTCTATTGCAGGAACAACTCGTGATGCAATTGATACAGAATTTAAATATAATGGTGAAGATTATATTTTGATTGATACAGCAGGTATAAAGCGTAAAAGTAAGAAAGATTCCGCAATAGATTATTATTCAATGATAAGGGCTCTTAGGGCTATAGAACGAAGCGATGTTTGTATTCTTATGATTGATGCAGTGCATGGGGTTACTGAACAGGATGTAAAGATTGCAGGACTTATTAAGGAAGCATATAAAGCCGTTATTGTTGTTATGAATAAATGGGATTTAGTCGAAAAAGACACAAATACCATGTCAAAAATGAAAAAAGAGGTCCTTAATAAACTTTATTTTATTGATTATGCTCCGGTGGAATTTATATGTGCTATAAATAATAAGCGTGTACAAAAATTAATGCCTATAGTTGAGAGTGTATTAGAACAATATTCAAAACGCATTACAACCGGATTATTAAATGATGCCATTGGTGATGCAGTTATGATAAAC
>CAVEWD010000142.1:0-2872 GCA_963619195.1 bacterium
GTTAATATATAATTTCAAAATGAATTAATCGAACAACTTGTTCAAAGGGGAAAATGATGAAAAAATATAAAAAATTAATTTGCATTACTATGTGCGTTCTTATGCTTGTGTCGTTCTGCGGCTGTGATGTGATGAAACTTAACGCAGAAAAAGACCTGGATTCAACAGTTGCAAAAATTGACGGTCAAAAATACACAAAGCGTGAATTTTTAAATTATTATAACGCATCTGTTATAGTTTATGAGAACTATGGCTACACCATCCCAACATCAGAAGATGAGGTTAAGTCATATAAGGAAAGCGTTCTTGCTGAATATGTTGAGAACCTCGCCATCAAGAGCTATTGCGATGAGAATAACATCATGTCGGATGAAGATAAGGATGCAGCACTTGATGAAATTATAACCTTAGTTAAAACAAATCAAGCCGACTATGATTCTTATCTTGAGAGTTATGGTTTTACAGAAGAAAGCTTTGAGGATGCTTTGATGGAGTACATCTCTCTTAGTGATTACTACACCACCTTTACAACGGCAGATATTGATCATTCGTTCATGTTTGATGGTTATGCTCTTAAGGTGGGAGACAGAGAAATTTCTCCGAGTGTTTTCCATTACTATACTGTGAATATGATGCTAATGAACTACATCAATAACCAAACTTATCCATCATCCGAAGATGAACTTTTGGCCTATTACGATACGGTTAAAAATTTCTATATTGGCTACTATTATGCAATTTATGATTATGCTCTTGAAAATGGTTACACCATAACTGATGATGATGTGGAAGAAGCATTGGCTAATTTTGATCTTATAACCATGTATTTAGGCAACGATTCTGTGGATGCTCAGTTTGGCCAATATTTCCTGGGAAAGTCTGAAATTGAGGCTGCGCGACAGGAAATAGGAGAGGTCCTTGCTTATGAAGCAAAGGTGAGTGAGGACATTCAAAATAATTATGAACCCACAGAGGAGGAACTTACTACATACTACGAAAACGGCAAAGATACTACTTTTGCTGAACATGTGAGTGCTTATCATATTCTCACTGAAGATAAACAGAGAGCTCAGGAGTTATTAGAGGAAAGTAAGGGCACTGCTGAGGGCTTTATGAAGATTTATGAAAAATATTCCTCAGAAGATAATACCGATGAAACAATCACAGAAGCTGCTGATTTGGGTTCATTCTACTATAAGACTATGGTCAGTGAGTTTTCTAATGTAGCATTTGCCATGGAAATTGGCGAGGTTAGAGGAATGGTTGAAACAGAATATGGCTATCATCTTATTTATGTTTACGATAAAACACCTGCTAAAACTCTAGAGGATGATTATGATGACATCCTTGAAGCATATTTAACAGCTAACGCTTCCAGTTACGCTTATAATAAAACTGATGAAATATACAACACCTACAAGGTTAAGGATGGTAATTATAAACAAACACCTCAGATGATTTTGGAAAATTGGCTTGATAGTAATTTTAAAATTAAAACATATCCAAATGTAGCATCAAGGTAGATGTAAAAGGAGTCCAGCAAGACTCCTTTTTTGAGTTGCAAATATATTCGTGAAACCTATAATGGATGTTGTTTTGAAAATAATTGAAAAAATTTCACTTTGGTATTTGTGACCCATTTCTTGACAAATTTTATATTTAATGATAATATATTAGCAATTTGAGGGAGTAGTTAGCATTGCTAGTCAATGTGGCAAGTCATCATCCCGGTTGTGTTCAATCTGGCTTGCCTTAAAGAACGAGACTCAGATACGGGCAACTCCGTGTTTGAGGCTCGTTTTTTGTTTCAATGTGAAAGGAGAAAAAAGTTGAAGTACTATCTTAATTCAATCCAGGAGGTATTCAGCCAGCTGGAAAGCTCGCCATCGGGGTTGTCTGCCACTGAAGCTGAAAAAAGACTAAATGAAAACGGTAAAAATAAGCTTAAAGAGCCGGAAAAAGATAGCATGTTTAAAAAGTTCATTGGTTCATTAGCAGATCCAATGATAATAATGCTGCTGGTGGCTGCATTAATTCAAGCTGTGGTTACCGTTGTTGAAACATCCCAAAAAGGAGCAGGAGCCGGAATTGGTGATTTTGCCGATGTTTTGGTTATTTTGGTGGTGGTTATAATTAACACTATCATGAGCCTTGTGCAGGAAAGCAAGGCTGAGGCAGCTATGGAAGCGCTTATGCAGATGACTGCCGCCACCAGCAAGGTATTGCGTGATGGCGAGGTTGTCGTTATAAAAAGCGAAGATATCGCCGTTGGCGATGTGATTGTATTGGAGGCTGGAGATGCTGTGCCTGCTGACTGCAGGGTGTTGGAATCTCACAGCATGAAGGTTGAAGAGGCTGCTTTAACTGGTGAATCCGTGCCTGTTACAAAAATAATTGATGTGTTAATGTGTAACGATTCATCGAATAGTGATGTTCCTCTTGGCGATAGAAAAAATATGCTCTATAGCGGTTCTACTGTGGTTTACGGCAGAGGTCGTGCTGTGGTATGTGCTGTTGGTATGAATACCGAAATGGGCAAGATTGCAGATGCTCTAAGTCAAGCTGAAAAGGAGCAAACTCCATTGCAGAAAAAAATGGCAGAGCTTTCGCATTTTCTCACAAAGCTTGTTATTGCTATATGTGTAGTTGTGTTTGCTGTGGGCTTAATTGAATCCTTGTTTATAAGTGATGAACCTTTTTCGTGGGCGCTTTTGGGAGAGTCTTCGTTGGACACTTTCATTGCTGCAATTGCTTTAGCTGTAGCTGCTATTCCTGAAGGACTTCCTGCTGTTGTAACAATTATTTTATCCATCGGTGTTACTGCAATGAGCAAGCGACAGGCTCTCATAAGAAAGCTTACTGCTGTTGAAAC
>CAVEWD010000143.1:0-2786 GCA_963619195.1 bacterium
CGCCATTTGGGAGATTTTGAAGAGGTTTAATTAGAGAGGTTTAAGATGAGGGAAAACAGAGGATTTGACGAATTAAGGGAAATTGAGATTATTAAGGATTTTACCAAATATGCCGCCGGCAGCGTGCTTTGCTCCTTTGGGGACACAAAGGTGATTTGCACCGCCATGGTGGAGGAGAGGGTGCCGGGATTTTTGAAGGGAAGCGCAAGCGGCTGGGTGAGCGCGGAATACAGCATGCTGCCCTCTGCCAACGCCCAAAGAAAAAACAGGGACATTTCAAAGCTCAAACTGGACGGAAGAAGCGCGGAAATTCAAAGGCTTATTGGAAGAAGCTTAAGAAGCGCCATAGATTTGGAAAAGCTTGGGGAGAGAACCATTTGGATTGACTGCGACGTGATTCAGGCTGACGGAGGCACCAGAGTGACATCAATCACAGGAGGCTTTGTGGCAATGTATCTGGCGGTGCAAAAATTAATGGAGGAAAAAATACTCAGAGTGAACCCCATTAAGGGCTTTGTGGCAGCGGTGAGCGTGGGGATTGTGGAAAACAAGCTGCTATGCGACTTATGCTACGATGAGGACAGCCGCGCCATGATGGACATGAATGTGGTGATGGATGAAAGAGGAAGGTATGTGGAGCTGGGAGCCACAGCCGAGGGAAGAAGCGCCACAAAGGAGGAAATGAACTGCTTAATGGAAATGGCGGAGGGAGCAATTAAACAGATAATTGAAAAACAGAAAGAGGCTGTGGGGGTAGCAAAATAATGAAGAAGCTGGTGTTTGCCACAGGCAATATGGATAAGGCTCGGGAGCTGGGCGAAATTTTTTCTGATTATGAAATTTTAACCCTAAAGGACATAAACTTTAAGGGAGAGATTGAGGAAAACGGGGAGAGCTTTGAGGAAAATGCCTTAATTAAGGCAAAGGCGGCCTATGAGGCAAGCGGAATGTGGGCAATTGCCGACGACAGCGGCCTTTGCGTGGACGCATTAGGGGGAAGGCCCGGAATATATTCCGCCCGCTACAGCGGAGGAGGGTATTTGGACAACTGCCAAAAGCTGATGGAGGAAATGAAGGATGTGCCAGGGCCGCAGAGGGGAGCGAATTTTGCCTGCGCGGCTGCCCTTTACGGAATGAAGGACGGAGAAATTGTGAAGAAGGTGATTATTGCCAGAGTTGAGGGAGAAATTGCCTTTGAGATGACGGGAGAGGGCGGCTTTGGCTTTGACCCGCTTTTCATTGAGAAAAAAACCGGCAAAACCTACGCCGAAATGAGCGAGGAAGAGAAAAACAGCCTTTCCCACAGGAAGCTGGCCTTTGAGGGGCTGAAGAAGTGGGTGGAGGAGATGTGCTAGGGCGCATCTCCTTTAGTGCTTTAAGCTGCAAAAGTAGCTTAGATTTAAGGAAAAATTAATTTTAACTTTGGCAGATAAATCAAAAAAGAGTTGCAATATAAAAAAAGTTGTGATAAACTTATGCTAATTTAAGAAACGACATACCAACATTTCCGCGAAGAAAAATTTTCGCTTTTTTTTAGGCTTTGCGGGGAGGGTGGTTTATTGTCATCTTTAGGGAGTAAAAAAAGGAGACGGATAAATGAAGAGAAAGCTACTCGCAACTTTGATGTGCGTGATGATGGTGCTTTCGGCACTGCCCACCACAGGGGCTTTGGCAGACACCTACACCATCACTGACAACATTAAAATAGACGGCACTCTTAGTGTTGACGCACCGGAGGGCGCCACAATTACATGGCAAAGGAAAGTTGACGGCGGAAACTGGGAGAGCGTGGCCGCAACAAAAACCTGCAACGGAGCCACCTTTGATGTGGTGAAGAACAATGGTAAAACTCTGAGCGTAACCGCAGACATTTTGGGGTTGGAAATTAATATGGAAAACCCCGTGAGCTATAAGGCAGTGGTGAATGGCACCGAAACTGCGGCTTACACCGTGCCCTACTACAACAGCCTGCAAAACGCAAGCTTTGAGACGCCGGTGTATTCCAGCAGGTTATATAGTAGCTATGGCGGAGTATATAGCAGCACAAGATATTTGCAGCTGCCTAACGGCTACACCGGCTTGGTGTGGAAAACCACAGGAAGCGACGGCGCAATTGAATTAAGCGGCACCTACACCGACAGCAGTGGTGGACCGGGCGGCAGCAGCACCTACAGCCCTAAGGGGGCATATAATGTGAATGGCTCCCATGATGAAGTGCAGTTTGCTGAGCTAAACTGCGAGGAGATTGGCTCCATTTATCAGGATGTGTTAACAACCCCGGGCGCATACATTACCTGGCAGGTGGCCCACAACGCGCGAGGAGCGGGCAAGACCAACACCATGTATGTGGTTATGATGTCCACCTACAGAGCTGAAGGCGGCTATAACGGCGACATTGAGGGAATTGACGGCGTCATTGACACCCAGGATGAGGTGGAAGCTATAATGGCGGCAAAGGTTGCTGAACCATATAAATATAGAGATGTTCAGGTTTGGGCGGTTTCAACTGAAAATGACCCGGACAAATGGCATGTGGCGAATAATGAAGATGAGCCATATTATGTGCCGAAGGGGCAGTGCTTAACAAGGTTTTTCTTTGTTTCCACCAACGAAACCACAAGCCAAACCGAGGGCAACCTGCTGGATGCTGTTTCCTTCACGGAGGAAGTGCCCAGCGCAGGCAGCATTAAGGTTACAAAAACTGTTAGCGGCCTCACAACTGATGAACTGACAGCCTTAGCGCCAAATGGTTATAGGGTGAGCGTGAGCTTAACAAGCACTAACAA
>CAVEWD010000144.1:0-2749 GCA_963619195.1 bacterium
AAATAGTAACTATTCAGGATATCTCATGTTTTGGAAAGTGTTCCCTTACGGTGGCATTGCCAATTCTTTCCGCCATGGGAATGGAATGTGCGATTGTGCCAACTGCTGTGCTTTCTACCCATACAGGAAGCTTTAGCGGATACACCTTCTGCGATCTTACAGAGGAAATACCTAAGATCAAAAACCATTGGGAAAGTCTTAATTTAAAATTTGACAGCATTTATACCGGTTATTTAGGCTCCGAAAAGCAATTAAGCTATGTTTCAGAATTTTTTGACGCCTTTAAGTCTGATAGTACAATGGTGTTCATTGACCCGGTTATGGCAGATAACGGAGTATTGTACGGAGGATTTACTGAAGATTTTGTTAAAGGAATGGCAAAACTTTGCAAAAAGGCAGATGTAATTGTACCAAACCTGACTGAAGCTGCATTTATGCTAGGAGAGAGTTTCAGAGCACCCGCCACTTATAGTGAAGACTATATAAAAGACACTCTGAACAAACTTTGCGATTTAGGCTGCAAAACCGCAATATTAACAGGGGTGTGCTACGAACCATCTCACCAAGGCACAGTGGCTTATAATAGTGAAACCGGCGAATATTCACAGTATTTTAGAGAAAACATACCTGCCTCTTATCATGGCACAGGAGATACCTTCTCAAGCGCCCTTGCCGGTGCCTTGACACTAGGTTTTAAAATGGAAAAAGCCCTTAAAATCGCAGTGGATTACACAGTTGAATGCATTAAAGCCACAATAGATGACAAAGAGCATTTTTATGGAGTTAAATTTGAAGATGTTATGCCAATGCTTTTAGATTCAATTAAAGAATAATGATTTAATAAGTGATCTGTTTAATGTCGCATATTAGCATATTTTACGCTAATGTGCGACACCTTTATTTTTTAGGAAATTTTATTCATTAAACTTAAGCAGCTTTTTCCTTTTGAGCTTAAAATATATACCCCCAACAAAATCAGCTAAAAACCAGCCAATTGGAACAGACCACCAAATACCAACAACCCCTATTGACGGGATGCCTGAAAGAATGTACGCCAGCACAACACGTGTTCCTAAGGAAACTATAGTAAGAATCACACTCATTCCCGGCCTCTCTAAGGCTCTATACAAGCCATACAGCAGAAACAAGCATCCAATACCGCAATAAAATGCACCTTCTATCCTTAAATATTCCACACCTTCATTAATTATTTGTATTTCTGACAAATCAATAAATAGCCTCATAAGCGGTTTTGCGAATATACAAACCAAAGATGAAACTACAACACTGAATAACACAATCACCAAAATTGCGCTTTTTAAGCCAGAATAGATACGTTTTTCTTCCTTTGCACCATAATTTTGAGCTATAAAAGTTGAAAACGCATTTCCAAAATCCTGCACCGGCATATATGCAAAAGCATCAATTTTTACCCCAGCAGCAAAAGCCGCCATAACAGCCGTTCCAAAACTGTTAACCAAGCCTTGAACCATTAAAATTCCAAGATTCATTACAGATTGCTGCACACAGGTTAAAATTGAAAATGAAGCAACTTCCCGAACACGCCAAAATTTTAAACCAGAAATCCGCCATATGGCCCCAACCTGCGAACAATGTTTTATTGTGTAAATTAAAATTCCAATTCCAGAAACATATTGCGCAATAACCGTTGCTTCGGCTGCGCCTGCACATCCCCTTTCTAGGCCAATCACAAACCACAAATCTAATATGATATTTAACGCAGCAGAAACGGCTAAAAATAAAAGCGGCACCGTAGAATTACCAATAGCTCTAAGGAATGACGCAAAATAGTTATATAAAAATATTGCCGGTATTCCCCAGAAAATAACAAATAAATAAGAACGCATATCCTTCCACACCTGTGTAGGAACCTTCAAAAATATGCGAATCCAATCAAGAAAAGCGAAAGATGCAATGCACAAAATTAATGTCACCAAAGCAATGAATAAAAATGATGCGCAAATATTTTCTTCAAGAGCCTTAGCATCACGCTGGCCAAATCTTATGGAAAACAAAGCTCCACTTCCCATACAAAGGCCCAACACAATAGATGTTATAAAGGTCATTAAAGTAAATGCCGATCCTACAGCTGCAAGGGCATTTTTGCCTATAAATTGTCCCACAATTAATGTGTCAGCAATGTTGTAGCATTGTTGAAGCAAGTCTCCTAAAATCATCGGTACAGCGAAAAGGAGCATTGTTTTTACAACTGGCCCCTTTGTTAAGTCTCTATTCATGCCAACTCTCCAAAACGCAAGTTTGGTACTACATTTTGCAATCATTACACCAAGCAAATGTTTCCTAAAGTGTGGCAGCCATAACAGCTTTTATCGTGTGCATTCTGTTTTCAGCTTCATCAAACACTATAGATTGTGAACCTTCAAAAACTTCATTTGTAACTTCCATACAGTCTATGCCAAATTTTTCTCCAATTTCCCTGCCTGTATCTGTGTTGAGATCATGAAATGCTGGCAGACAATGCATGAATTTAACATTTTTTGATGCGTTCGCCATAATACGCGCGTCAACACGATAAGGGGAAAGCTTTTGTATCCTTTCAGCCCACACCTGTTCTGGCTCACCCATTGAAACCCATACATCAGTATAAATAATATCTGCATCCTTCGTTGCGCTCATAACATCGGAATCAAATTCCAATACCGCACCAGTAAGCTCAGCAATTTTTTCACACTCGTCTACCAAAGCGCCATTAGGGAAATATCCTTCA
>CAVEWD010000145.1:0-2727 GCA_963619195.1 bacterium
TGTTATATCAGCACCCTCTGTGAGGATTTTGATTGCCTGAGCAGCTGTTTGAGCACCAAGCTTTTTGTAGTCAATGCCGTAAGTTGCTAAACCACCATTGTTAACCATATTGGATTCACCTGCTATTATTGGGATTCCAGCTGGAGTTAAGATCATGGAAATAGATGACATTGTGTCAGCCATAAGGTTATCTGTTGGAATGTACATAGCATCAACCTTTCCCACAGCGCTTTGAGCTACCGATTGAACTGAGCTGGAATCTGCAGCTGTGAAATCGATAACAGTAAGGTTCTTTGCTTCCATTGCTGTTCTTGCCATTTGTGCCTGAAGAATGGAGTTATCTTCGCTGGAACAGTACATAATGCCTACTGTTTTAGCATCCGGAACGAATTTAAGAAGCAATTCCACCTGCGCATCAACAGGGTTCATATCAGATGTGCCGGAAACATTGGCGTTTGGGCATTCGTTTGATTCCACAAGGCCTGAGGATGCAGGGTCTGTAACAGCTGTTACAAGAATTGGAATATCAGATGTGGCCTGAGCCGCTGCCTGAGCTGCCGGTGTAGCAATGGCTAAAATAAGGTCAACATCATCATTAACGAATTTTGTGGCGATGGTGGCACAAACAGCCTGTTCGCCCTGAGCGTTCTGAACATCAACTGTGTAGTTAATTCCAGATGCATCTAATGCTTCAATGAAGCCTTCTCTTGCAGCGTCCAAAGCAGCATGTTCTGTGAGCTGAATAATGCCGATTTTGTAAACATTGTCATCATCGGTTTCACCGGATGTGTTGCTGGAAGAGCAAGCTCCCAGGGAGATGACCATTAGCATGATCATCAGGATTGCGATTAGTTTTTTCATTTTCGTACCTCTTTTTTTGTTTTTAAATTTATATTTATGTTAAAGCGATAGCCTTTTGGCTGTTTTCGCAAACATAACGGTTTTATGGGAAAGATGGGTTTTTCTATTCCCTCTATATATAATAAAAACAGGCCAGCCCAAACGGCTGACCTGTTGAAATTTCTTTTTATGCTCTCACGCATCAACAAAGGCCAAGCCGTTTTTCTTTAAAAAAGCCTGTAAAGTAAAAATAAAAATATGAATAAGCAAAATAAAAGCCCGCAAAAAGATTGCGAGCCGAATTTACTAATGCACAATTAACAGAAGCGGAGCACACTGCGCCACTTAAATTAGCGTTTGAAAGATTAAGAGTTAAACTAGATGTCTTAGTCATTTTTAGTGCTCCTTCCGTAAAATATGGTGAGATTATATCGCAGAGGACGAATGTTGTCAAGCATTAATTTTAATTTTTTTACTTTTGTGCGCTAATGCAGCCTAGTTGGTTAATTTTCCTTTTTTCTTCATTGAGGTAACAGCAAAGGGCAAAAGAATCACCGATAAAATTAATAACGCGATTCCGCTGTAAAGATACGAGTCGGATATGCTGTAATGCCTTGTGAAAAGCTCTACAAAAGACGGAATATATGGGCCGGTGAACATATAAACATACATTACGGCTGTTTGAATTGATAAATACCGCTCAATTTTATCTGTTGGAGCTATTTCACTAACATATAACGGAAAGTAAACATTACTTAAGCCAATGGCAAAGCCCGTGAATAACGAAGCAATAAGCATCGCAGACCAGCTATTTCCCAATGCAAAGAATAACAGCGAGAGGGCAGAAACAAATGGCATAAGTGGAATAACATAGTCCTTTATTTTCGTATATAATTTTGTGAAGATAATGCAGGTTAATATTGTAACCCCAGTGCATATAGATGTAATGGTGCCAGAAAGTGCGGAATCTCCAATGCCTCTTTCACTTATAAATAAGTCAATTAAATAGTAAATCTGGCATCCGCAGGAGCCCATTAGCAAAAGAAACATCATAGAGCCAAAGGCTTTAAGCTTGTAGTGAGAAGCACCTTCCTGCACTGATATGTTTTGAATTGCATCATCTTTCGAGGAGCTGTTTTCTTCAGTTATAGAACCATTTGAGGTTTCAGGCACAAATATAATTACGAGAATCATAGACACCAACGAAATACCATTAAGCAGGAACGCTGGGCGCCAAGCGTAAATGGCAATTATGCCTGCAAAAAACGATACTATAATTCCGAATATACATGAAGCGGCGCTGGAGTAGCCAATTACACTGCCTCTTTCCTTCACGTCAGAAAAAATTTCTGCAACCATGCTGGTGGAAACGGCCATCAAAAGGCCATCGGAGGCAGCATCTAAAACTCGCGTGAAGGCCAGAAAACTTATGCTTTGGGACAAAAATCCTCCCATGCCTCCTATAGTAAATAAAGCGGTGCCGAATATTAAAAGCTTTCTTTTAGAAATATGCTTCATTAGAATTCCGGAAATAAGAGCACTGATAATCGATGCCACAGCACAGCCTGTTATTATAAAGTTTTGCATAAAAAGCCCTGTGGATGGGTATTCTTTAAAAATTGCGCTAAGCAGCGGTATTATAACATTGTCGGAATATTGCCCGAAGCCGCAAGTGCATAGGGCTACTTTTAGCCATGTTCTTTTCTTTTCCATAAAATAATAACACCCTATTACAATATAATGAATTTATGACCAGTCACAATTTTGTTATATTATAGGGCGTTAATTTTAAAAAGTCAATAGTTTATTTAATTTTAAAATATGGAGCTATTTCAAAGTGCATTTCTTCTATTATTTTCCTGCTTTGGTTGTTAAGCTCCTTTATTT
>CAVEWD010000146.1:0-2724 GCA_963619195.1 bacterium
CAGCTCCCTTGGAAAATCCACTCCCTTGAGTGTTTATATATAAATTTATTTCTTATTTAAAAAAATATTGCTTATTTTAAGCGGAAAGGAAATTTATGAAAGCAAAAAAATTAAACAAGGTTTTAGCTTTGCTCTTAACCGCAGTTATGCTCTTAGGCTCATTGCCGGCTGTGGCACTGGCGGAGGAAACGAAGCCAGTGATGACTGCCATGAAATTTGCAGGAACCTCATCCTTTGATTCTCAGGTGATTTATCACGGTCAATCAGAGGGAATGATGTTCCAAACTAATGAAAATGGAGAACACACAGGCATCGGGTTTGATTCAAACTGCTTTAATTATTCTGTGTACGTCAGTGCTCTTGTAAAAACAGTTAAACCAGAAGGGGATAAGCAGTTGGCAGTCGTGAAGAATTTCAGTTTTTCAAGTAAGTGCAGTCAAATAACAATAAAAGTTGGGGATGATGTATTAATTAACAAAGCATCGCCATCTGTTGTGAAGGTTGCGCAGGAATGGCTGAAGGTAAATGCAAATTTAACTGATGACACAACAGTTATGACCATTGAGTTGGTTAAGAATGAAGAAAGCTCTATATACACTATAAAGTTCATCAAAGAGAAAATAAGTCTTGATGATTTAAAAGCCAGCTTGGATAATGTAAATTTAGATAATCTCTCCAGAGATGTAAGCAGCCGACAATTGGTGGATAAAATTTATCAAAGTTTTCAGGCTTGGAGTGAGTCAGAGCAGCAGCTGTTGCCGGAGGAATATCGCCAGAAATTAGATTCAGCCTATAAAAAAACACGTGATTTAAGCACACCGATTAAGCTTGAAATTACCACACCTCCAACAAAAACTGAATATTCCGAAGGGCAGACCTTTGACTCATCTGGGATTGTGATTCAAGGTATTTATGCAGATGACAGCACAAAGGAAATAAGCAGCATAGATTACACATATGAACCTCAGACTCCTTTAAGTGATGAAACAAAAATAACCTTTAGTTTTGGCGGAGTTTCAGTTGAGCAACCAATTGCTGTGTGCAAATTAAGCATGGCAGGTGAAGGTACCAAAGAGTCTCCCTATTTGCTTTCCACTGCAGATGATATGGAAAATTTGCGTAAATTTGTTTCATTAGGTGGAAATACAACAGGTAAGTATTTTAAGATGACTTCAGATATTACTCTCCCCGAGGGATGGACACCTATTGGCTGTTTAAAAGACCCAACTGTAGCAAACAGTGACATAAAAAGGGGTGAAAACCTCTATGCGTTTTCCGGAACAATAGATGGCGATAACTATACTCTAACAGTGCCTAAAGGGGGATTATCTCTGCTTGGTTATGTTAAAGGAGCTGAAGTTAAAAACCTCAATATTTACGGTGAGCAAATAGAGGGTTACGGCCTTGTAAATAATTTTGAAGGTGTTGGGCTCTCGGACACAGCTATTGTAATCGATAATGTTACGCTTAAATCCGGAAGTAAAACTTTAAAATCCGGCTTAATTGGGGCAAATATTACCACAAATGGTTTTGCGGGCTGCAGTGCTGGATTTGTGGCTATTATTCGAAATTGTACTATAGAAAAAGACGTCGTGATTGGTTATGCTGGAGATCAAGATGTAATAGGTTCTATTGCGGGACGTTTGCAAGGATCGGTTGAAAACTGTGTAAGTTATGCCACAGTAAAAGGCAAGAATTATGTTGGTGGTATTGTAGGTATGCGCGATAACGCCATGGGACAATGCGAAATCACTAATTGCCGCTTTGATGGTGATGTTATTGCAAGCGGCGACAATGTTGGTGGCATCGTTGGTGGAGGATATAACAATGCATCAGCACCTAATGGCATACGTATTTCAATACAGGGATGCGCAGTGAATGGCACAGTTGCAGGAAGAAACAATGTAGGAGGAATTATCGGAGGAGATACTATAGTTGCTCAGTCATGGAATGCACATAATCTTATTGGGAATTCGTTTAATGGCAGAATAAGTGGTAGCAAAAATGTTGGAGCAATAATCGGGGTTTATCGCAGTTTAAATGTGTACGATAACATTGTTGGAAATGTATATACAAAGGACTGTGGGGCAGATAAAGGAATTGCAAAGGTTGAATATGTAGACACTAGTTATTCAAATCCAACACCTGTTGAAGGCGTGACTTATTTTAACACTGCAGAAAGTACGCAAAATTGTCCGGAAGTTAAATGGTGTAATTGGCAAGCAGATCGTAATAGGACAGATGATCCTCTTGGTGAAAATGCAGATGAACTAACTCGAGCTGTTGAAGATGCATCTAATCCAATTTGCTACAAACTGAGTGTTTCAGGAGATTATAAAACACAATATACGCTTGGGGACAATTTTGACCTTTCTGGGACACAATTTACAGCTTATTGGACCATGGGCAAGGAGAACACGACTCCATCAGTAGAGGATATTACTGTTACTGGTTTTGATTCAACTAAGCGTGGTAAGCAGACTGTGACATTAACTTATGAAGATGCAAGAACACAGTTTGATGTTGTGATTTTGTTGCCGGAGGGTGATGATATCACTGTAACCTTCTCACTTTTGGGAGATTCAGTGCACGATGCTATCAGCGGCAGCCATACTCTAGCTGATAGCAACCTTGAAACATGGATTGATGCCATACCCGTTATTGTTAGCAATAATGCCACAGTGCTGGATGTGATCAAAGTCGCTTTAGGGAATGAATACATCC
>CAVEWD010000147.1:0-1200 GCA_963619195.1 bacterium
GGTGCAATGTATCGGGCATTTGCTTATAATGCAGTAAAACATAATGTGTATAGTGAATTGACGCAGGATGATATAGATTCATTGTTTAATGATTTCGACCTTACTTTTGAGAATGATAAGGTTTTCCTTAATGGTGAGGATATTTCTTCTGTCATAAGATCTTTGGACATAGATAGGAATGTGTCTGTATATGCTTCAATTCCATATGTGAGAGAAAAAATGGTTGCATTGCAACAAAAAATTGCACAAAATACAAGTATTGTAATGGAGGGACGTGATATTTGTACTGTTGTTCTTCCTGATACTCCGTATAAGTTTTATTTAGATGCATCTGTGGATGTAAGGGCAAAGAGGAGATATGATGAGGATATAAAAAAGGGCTTGAACGTAAGCTACGAAAAAATACGTGAAGATATCATTAAACGTGATGGAGTTGATTCTGCCAGGGATACTGCCCCATTGCAGATTGCATTCGATGCTTTTGTTATTGATAGTTCGACTATGAGTATTGATGAAGTAGCTGACGAAATTATTAGTATTATAAATAAAGAGTGTGGAAATGTATAACTTTATTAAGAATGTTGTTGTTTTATATATGAAAGTGTTCATGAAGATAAGTGTACAGGGTAAGGAAAATATCCCTCAATCAGGAGGTGCAATTTTGTGTGCAAATCATGTGCATTTACTTGACCCTTTTTCAGTTGGAATGAATACAAAGCGAGTTGTTAATTTTATGGCTAAGAAGGACCTTTTTAAGGGATGGTTTGGACAGTGGTTCTTTTCTCGTTTACATGCAATTCCAGTAAACAGAGACGGGAATGATGCTTATTCCTTAAAGAGAGCGCTAAAGGTAATTGACTCTCAGGAATTATTAGGTATATTTCCGGAAGGCACCAGGGAAAAAGGTGAAGTTCTGAGTTTTAAACCAGGCGTAAGCATGCTTTCAGTAAGAACAAAAACGCCACTTATTCCTATATATATTGAAGGAAATTATAAGATTTTTTCTAAATTAAATGTTATAATAGGCAAGCCTATAGATCTCTCGGAATATTATGGGAAAAAACTGAGTGTAGCAGATTATGAATATATTGCTAACGAAATAATAGAAAAAAACATAATGTCATTGAAGGTGAGCTCCAATTGAAAGTGATTGTAGCCCGCACTGCTGGTTTTTGTTTTGGTGTTAACAAAGCAGTGGAG
>CAVEWD010000147.1:1287-1698 GCA_963619195.1 bacterium
GCAGCAGAAGCGTGTTCTGAGAATATTTATACATTAGGAGAATTGATTCATAATCCCTTTGTTGTTGAAGAATTATCGAACAAAGGAATTAAAGTAATAAATTCCTTGGATGAAATAGATAGCGGTATTGTTATTATACGTTCCCATGGAGTAGGCAAAAGAGTTTATGAAGTTTTAAATGAAAAGGGAATCAAGTATATAGATGCCACATGTCCATATGTAAAATCAATTCAAAATAAAGTTGAAAAATATCATAATTTAGGATATACTATTATAATTGTGGGGGATGCTTCACATCCTGAGATTATAGGAATAAATGGGTGGTGTAGTGATAGCGCATATATTATTAATTCACCAGATGAGGTAGAAGACCTTGAACTAGCAGTACCCATATGCGTTGTTGCTCAAACT
>CAVEWD010000147.1:1708-2694 GCA_963619195.1 bacterium
AAAATATTCAAATGTTATAGTTTTTAACACGATTTGTTCAGCAACAGCTTATCGTCAGAAGGAGACGGCAGATATTGCTTCACAAGTTGATTTAATGATTGTTATTGGTGGTGCTAATAGTTCAAATACTAAAAAGCTTGCAGAGATAAGCAAAAAGTATTGTAAAAATGTTATTCACATCGAATCAGCTGATTCGTTATATGAATATAAATTTGCGGATGTGAAAGCAGTCGGGATAACGGCAGGCGCATCTACTCCGCAGCTAAAGATTATGGAGGTGGTTCAAAAGATGGAGAACTCAATGGAAAACCTTGAAAAATCATTGGATGATTTTAAAAGGCTGCGCACAGGCGATATCGTTAAAGGTAAGGTGATCGCTGTAAATGAAGATGAGGTATATCTTGATGTTTGTTATAAATCAGATGGCATTATAAAAAAATCTGATTTTGTAATGGATCTATATACTGATCTTCCATCAACTGTTGCTATTGGTGATGAGGTTGAAGCAATGGTGATAGATATGAACGATGGGAGTGGAAACATTGTTTTATCTAAGATTAAGGTTGATGAAATTGCTGCTCTTGATACAACTGAGGAGAAATTTAAGGCAAATGAAACCTTGAAGGGGAAAATTGTCAAAGTTGTGAAGGGAGGCCTGATTGTTGATATTGGGTTTACTAAAGCGTTCATGCCTGCAAATCAATATGCTTTGAAGTATGTTGAGGATATTAATGCTCTGCTTGGCAAAGATGTTGAAGGTAGAATAATTGAATTTGATAAAGATAAAAATAAAATCATATTCTCCCGCAGGGTTATTTTACAGGAAGAGCTTAATGCACGCAGAGCAGAACGTGCTAAGAAAAAAGAGGAAGCTCTCTCAGCTCTTGCCGTTGATATGGTGTTGGAGGCTCCTGTGAAAAATGTAACACCATTTGGTATTTTCCTCGATCTTAATGGTGTTGATGGATTTGTTCATATTTCAGACC
>CAVEWD010000148.1:0-2685 GCA_963619195.1 bacterium
ATGCTTCCTTTTTTTGTTATCTTTTTTTATTTACCCCAATGTTTAGTATAGAACCGTATTTTTCTGCATTCCCTTATCCCTCGATATTCACACTGACATTTTTAGAGAAATGCTATATTTGAACTTAGACCGAAGGAAAGGGAGCTGCTTTAAAGAGATAAAATTAATGTGTTATGTAACGGGGTTGTTTGAAAATTGTCGCGTGTTGTATGATAAAATAATATAGCAGTAATAAGTATGTAATTTATCAGATGGGTATCTTGCACTTTGCAGAAATCAAGATATTTTTATTAAGATATTTTTAAACGATTGTGCCGCATATTTAGATAAAACATATTTTTGTAAGGAGGGGTAAACATGCCGGGAAGTGAGCGCAAGTATATAGCAATTGATTTGAAATCTTTTTATGCTTCAGTAGAGTGCATGGAAAGAGGCCGCAACCCTTTAACTACAAATTTAGTTGTTGCAGATGCCTCAAGAACAAGTAAAACAATATGTCTTGCGGTATCACCTTCACTTAAAAGTTTTGGAATACCCGGCAGGCCTAGATTGTTCGAAGTTGAACAAAAGGTGCGTGAGGCAAATAGTAGCAGGAGGCGTAAATTACCTGGCAAAAAATTTATTGGCCCATCTGATGATATAACAGATTTGAATGCAAACCCAAAACTTGAAATTGATTATATAATTGCTCCACCAAGAATGGCATATTATATGCAGTACAGCACAAAAATATATAAAATTTATCTTAAATATATTGCGCCTGAGGATATTCATATTTATTCGATAGATGAAGTGTTTATGGATGTGACAGAATATTTAAGAACCTACAAAATGACTGCAAAAGAACTTGCTGTTGTTATGATTGAAGATGTGCTAAAAGAAACTGGAATTACGGCAACGGCTGGAATTGGAACAAATCTATATTTATGTAAAATTGCAATGGATATTGTTGCAAAACATATTAAGCCAAATGAATATGGCGCAAGAATTGCAGAGCTCGATGAAATGAGCTATCGCAGGGAACTTTGGAGTCACCGACCTATTACAGATTTTTGGAGAATTGGTAAAGGATATGCCAAAAAACTCTCTGAAAAGGGCCTTTTTACAATGGGAGATATTGCCAGATGCTCAATTGGAGGGGCTAATGAATATTACAATGAAGAATTGTTATACAAACTGTTTGGCGTGAACGCAGAGCTGCTTATTGATCATGCGTGGGGATATGAGCCTTGCACAATGAAAGAAATTAAAGCTTATAAACCGGAAATGAACAGTATCTGTTCCGGGCAAGTTTTGCAGTGCCCTTATGTGTTCGAAAGGGCGAGGCTTGTTATTAAGGAAATGGCAGATTTGATGGCTTTAGATTTGGTTTCAAAAGGGCTTACAACAAGTCAGATTGTTCTCACAATTGGGTATGATGTGAAAAATCTAATTGACTCAGAAATAAGCAAAATTTACGATGGACCAACAAGTATTGATCATTACGGAAGAAGGGTGCCAAAACATGCCCATGGAACCGCAAATTTATCAGAGAATACATCGTCTTCCACCATGATTACTGATGCTGTTTTAGGGTTGTTTGACCAAATCGTAGATAAAGGGCTGCTTATTCGCAGAATAAATATAACGGCTAATAAGTTAACTGGTAAAGAATTGAATAATAACAAAGGATATGAACAGCTTGATTTATTTGCCGATTATAATAAAAACAATCAGGTAAAAGCTGCGCAACAAAATGCATTAGAACGCGAAAAAAGTGTGCAAGAGACTATGATAAACATAAAGAAAAGGTTTGGCAAAAATGCGGTTTTAAAGGGTATGAATTTGCAGGAAGGTGCAACCACCATGGAACGCAATAAACAAATTGGTGGGCATAAAGCCTAAATAAAAACGATTAATGAGAGGGAAGGTATATGCATGAAAATTGAACATATTGCACTGTATGCGGAGAATTTAGAGAAAGCCCGTGAATTTTTTATTAAATACTTTGATGCAAGTTCAAATGGTGGGTATCATAATCCTAAAACCGGGTTTAGCTCATATTTTCTTTCATTTGATGATGGGGTATATCGTGGAAAAAAATAAATATGGCAATAAATATGATGATATAATTAATTTTGAGCATCCAACATCCAAAAAACATCCGCGAATGTCGTTATATGACCGTGCTGCTCAATTTTCGCCTTTTGCAGCTTTAACTGGCTATGAAACAGCAGTTAGGGAAACTGCACGATTGACAGCAGAAAAACACATTTTAAGCGATGATGATATCGCAGTTCTTAACAGAAAATTGCATATCATCTCTGAAAAAATGGAAGAGATGATATGCGTATCTATAACATATTTTGTGCCGGACAAAAATAAAGATGGAGGTGCCTATATTACCTGTTCAGGAGTTATCAAACGAATAGATTCGAATGAAGGGAAAATCATAATGAATGATAATATAAGCATCCCAATTGAAGATATTGTGCAAATTGAGAGTGAATTGTTTTCAAATTTTTTCGACATGTAAGTTTTAACAAGATGCCAATTTATGAGTGAATAATCCATATAAATTATGTGAAAAGTACACCCTTTAAACCTCTATATTTGTGTTAATATCTCTATGTATTAAAGCTCTTCGCCGTTTTCTATTTTGGTAATAAGATCAACTCTTTTTTGGTGTCTGCCACCTCCAAACTC
>CAVEWD010000149.1:0-2677 GCA_963619195.1 bacterium
TGATTGATTCTAACAGATGAAGCGCTCAACTTGATATTGCAATTTGCGAACAAAAATTTTCATATAAAATATGACAATTTTTCATCAATAATTTAACTCATGTTCATAAAACCATCACATTTGTGAATATGATATAAATTAATCGAAGGGAAGAAGATAAGAAAACAATGATTCCCCAGATAGGAGGTAAATATCATGGAGATTTATGATGATGAAAATAAAAATGAGAAAATCTTAGAATCCTCTGATGTTGAATATAAAGTGGATGCTAAGGAAGATGAGAAAGACAGCACTTACGAAAGTGCCGGCGGGCAGGAAAGCAGCTTTTCTCCCTATAAGCCACCTAAAAAAGAAAAGAAAGCTAAGGGAATAACAGCTTGGGTTTTGGTTTTGTGTATTGTGCTGTCAGCCGTGTCAGGAGCTGCTGGCGGCTATATTTCAGGCAAATACACCAATGGCTCAAGGGGCGGTGAGGGAAGCGTTGTGATGTATCAGAGTGTGATAAGAAATGTGAGCACTCAAAGTGATGAGGATGAACCTCTTACTTACGCTCAGGTAAGTGCTTTGGTGGAGGATAGTGTGGTGGAAATAACTACTGAAAAAACCTCTGGAAATAGCTACATGCCTCAATATGTAACCACAGGCGCCGGCAGTGGTGTGATTCTCACAGCAGATGGATATATTGTAACAAATAACCATGTTATTGATGGTGCTGAAAAAATTAATGTAACTTTACATAATGGTGAGAGTTATGAAGCAACCCTGGTTGCCACAGATGAACAAACAGATTTGGCTGTTATCAAAATTGAAGCTGAAGGACTTTCACCGGTAACAATAGGCAAATCTTCTGAACTGCAAACAGGCGATGAAATATTGGTGGTTGGCAACCCGCTTGGTGAGTTGGGCGGCAGTGTTTCTAAGGGTATAATCAGTGCCCTTGATAGACAGATAACCATAGATGGCAATGAAATGACACTTCTTCAAACCGATGCAGCAGTAAATCCTGGTAATTCAGGGGGTGGCATGTTCAATATGTATGGTGAGCTTGTGGGAATAGTAAATGCTAAGAGCAGCGGCAGCGATGTGGATAATATTGGTTTTGCAATTCCAATTGACTCTGCAACTGATGTTATTGAGCAGCTTATAAGCTTTGGCTATGTTCAGGATCGTCCAAGACTTGGTGTTACCATGGTGGAAATAACAGATTCCTTCACAGCTCTTCAATATAGAGTGAATGAGTATGGTGTATACATCCTTCAGGTGGAGGATGGAAGCTGTGCTGATAAGGCTGGCATTAAGGTTGGAGATAGACTTGTAAGCATTGGAGATGTTGAAATCAGTTCAGCAGATAATGTAAGTTCAGCTTTAAGCAATTTTAAGGCAGGCGACAGTGTGGAAATTACAGTTAGCCGTGATGGCAAGAATTTAACCCTCAATGCTGTTTTAGATGAATATGTGCCAAACAGCACAAGTAATAATTAGCAATAATCTAGAAGAATGACTTCCGTAAAATAATGAAAAAACCTCATTTGGAGGCTTTTTCATTATTATCATATACATTCATGCGTATACGACTAAACCGTCATTATTTCATTTTCTTTGGCTTTCACCAGTTCGTCGGTTTTCTTTATGTAGTCATCAAGGATTTTCTGCACATCTTTTTCACCGTTTTTAACATCATCTTCGGTGATTTCTTTGGCTTTTTCCTGTTTTTTCAATTCATCCATAAGATTTCTGCGGATGTTTCTTAAAGCCACCTTGCATTCTTCTCCCATTTTGCTAACCTGTTTAGCCAATTCTTTTCTTCTCTCCTCTGTGAGCTGAGGCACCGCTAAACGGATTGTTTTGCCGTCATTAGATGGGTTAATGCCTAAATCCGAAGCTAAAATTGCCTTTTCAATAGCTTTAAGAGCAGATGTATCCCAAGGAGAAATTAGAATCACCCTTGGCTCAGGAGATGATATTCCCGCCATTTGATTAATTGGTGTTGGCGTTCCATAGTAGTCAGCTGTGATTCTATCCAGCATGTGAGGATTTGCTCTTCCTGCTTTAAGGGTTTGAAGGTCATTCTCCAGAGACTCTATGGTCTTTTGCATTTTTTCCTTTGCAGTTTCTTTTAAGTCGCTTGACATATATCCGTCCTCCTTGTTAAAGCAATAGTTTAATTAATCATTGTACCGAATTTTTCTCCGCACACAGCCTTCTCTATGTTTTCAGGCGGCATAAGTGGGAAAATTAAAATAGGAATGTTGTTATCCATACACATTGCTGCTGCTGTAACATCGATTACCTTAAGACCTTTATCGATCATGTTAATGTAGGTTAAATCATCAATTTTTTTTGCGTCAGCATTTACCTTTGGGTCAGAGTCGTAAACTCCATCCACATTTTTAGCAGAGAGAATTATATCCGCATCAATTTCGGCTGCTCTTAAAGATGCAGTGGTGTCGGTGGAAAAGAATGGACTTCCTGTACCAGCTGCGAAAATCACCACATAGCCTTTCTTTAGGTGACTTATTGCTCGCCTTCTTATATATGGCTCACAGATTTCGTTCATGGTGATTGCAGATTGCACTCTCACCTCAAGCCCGCATCGTTCAAGGGCATCCTGCAAGGCCAAGGCATTAATGGTGGTGGCTAGCATTCCCATGTAGTCAGCTGTAGCACGGTCCATTCC
>CAVEWD010000150.1:0-2634 GCA_963619195.1 bacterium
GGCAGTGGGTGAAATAAAAAGTATTTCGGCCGCTTGAGTAAAGCTTCTGCATTCTGCTACTGTAACAAATGTTTTAAGAAGTGGGTTATACATAATTCCACCTGTATAAACTTTTAGTTTATATCATGATAACATATTGGCTATTCCATGTCAATTTAATAAATGCTATACTCACCCTAAACTTAAATGGAGGTTTAAACTAAATGAAAAAACTGATAGCATTCTATTCAAGAGCTGATGAAAATTATATAAGTGGCGCCCTGAAATACCTTGAAATTGGCAACACGGAGGTTGTGGCCAGTACCATCAAGGAGTTAACGGGAGCAGATATGTTTAAAATTGAGCAGGCAAAGCCATATTCTAAAGAATATAATGCCTGCACTGATGAGGCAAAGCTTGACCAGCAAAACAATGCCAGACCTCAGCTTAAGGGCTATCCCAATTCCTTAGACGAATATGATGAAATATATCTGGGCTTTCCTAACTACTGGGGCACAATTCCCATGGCGGTATGTACATTTTTAGAGCATTTTGACTTTACAGGCAAAACGATTAAACCTTTCTGCACCCATGAGGGTAGCGGAATGGGAAGGAGTGTGGCAGATATAAAAAGGCTCTGTCCTGAAGCTGTAGTTAAAGATGGGTTTGCGGTTTATGGAAGTAATGCAAACAGAGCAAAGAAAGAAATTGAAGGGTGGGTAAATGAAAAATGAAAAAAGTTACAACAGGAAGAGATTCATTAGGCGAATTCGCTCCAAAATTTGCACAGCTTAACGACGATGTTTTATTTGGCGAGGTGTGGTCAAGAGAGGATAAGCTCTCTTTAAGGGACCGCTCTCTTATTACTGTTACAGCCTTAATGGCTCAAGGGCTTTGCGACACCTCCTTTGAACATCATTTGCAAAATGCTAAGGCAAATGGAATTACAAAAGGAGAAATCGCAGAAATTTTAACTCATGCGGCATTTTATGCAGGTTGGCCAAAGGCCTGGGCTGCTTTTAGACTTGCTAAGGAAATCTGGAATGAACCTTCGGTTAATGACGAAAAAGAGGCTCATGCCAATGAAATGGTATTCCCCATTGGCGAGCCAAATACGGCTTTTTCCAAATATTTCATTGGGCAAAGCTACCTTGCGCCCATATCCACCCAGCAAGTGGGCATTTATAATGTAACCTTTGAACCCTCTTGCAGAAATAATTGGCATGTTCACAACGCGAGCAAGGGTGGAGGCCAAATTTTAATTACCATTGCCGGACGTGGCTATTATCAGGAATGGGGAGAGGAAGCGAGAATGCTCGTTCCCGGAGATGTGGTAAATATAAGGCCGGGTGTTAAGCATTGGCATGGGGCTGCAAAGGACAGTTGGTTCTCCCATTTGGCTGTGGAGGTGCCAGGGGAAGATGCTGAAAATGAATGGCTTGAAGAAGTGAGCGATGAGCAATATTTAAAATTAAAATAAAGGAGTTTGTGTTATGGATTATATTACGTTGGCAAATGGTGTTAAAATGCCGCAGCTTGGCTATGGTGTTTATCAAGTAACAAAGGATGAATGTGAGAGGTGTGTGCTGGATGCCCTAAAGGTGGGGTACCGTTTAATTGATACAGCTCAAGCTTATTTTAACGAGGAAGAGGTTGGAAATGCAATTGCAAAATCGGAAATAAATAGAAATGAAATTTTCTTAACCTCAAAGGTTTGGCTTGAACATTATGGCTATGAGGAATGTAAAAAAAGCGTGATGGATTCTTTAAGAAAGCTGAAAACTGACTACATTGACCTAATGCTTTTGCATCAGCCTTTCAATGATTATTATGGAGCGTGGAGAGCTCTAGAAGATCTTTATGATGAAGGAAAGCTGCGTGCGATAGGCATTTCGAATTTTTACCCAGACCGTGTGGTGGATCTTGCTTGCTTCTCGAGAATTAAGCCCATGGTGAATCAAGTGGAGCTTCACCCTCACAATCAACAAGTGGTTGCAAAGGAATGGAATGAGAAATATGGAGTAAAGCTGGAGGCTTGGGGACCCTTTGGTGAAGGCAGAGGCGATATGTTTAATTTGCCTAAGCTAAAAGAAATTGGAGAAAAATATTCTAAGACCGTAGCTCAAGTGATTTTGAGGTGGCATTTGCAAAGAGGAATTATTGTAATTCCGAAGTCCGCTCATGTGGAACGCATGGAAGAGAATTTCAATGTATTTGATTTCGAGCTCACCTCAGATGACATGAAATTAATTGCAACCCTTGATAAAAATACCAGTTCTTTTTTCTCTCACACAGACCCAGCTATGGTGGAATGGTTTGTGAAAATGGTGGAAGAAAGGAAAAAACAAACTGACTGCACAAAGGAAGAAAAAAACTGGTAGAAATTCGTTAAAAATTAAGGCAGTATGAGGAGTGTAGAATTAAATGAAAAAAATTATATGCATTTTGATGATTGTAATGTTAAGCTTTTCATTTGTTGCATGCAGTTCTAATGAGGGTGCGCAAAATATAGGTGGAAGCGAAAGTGAACAAAGGGAGCCTTTAAATGAAGGTAACAACACAGAAAGCACAGAAAATAAAGTGCTGGTGGTTTATTTTTCCGCCACAGGCAGCACAAGGACAGTGGCAGAAAATATCGCACAGGTGATGAATGCC
>CAVEWD010000151.1:0-1192 GCA_963619195.1 bacterium
AGTCTAACCATCCTTTCCATTCTGCTACCCCCGTAATGATAGCACCTCCCACGAAACACCACATCAAAGGCGCAATACAGCTTGCCTGATATGCGGTATAGCCAAAGAGCATAAGAAACGTTTTCATAATCAACATCCTTTCTTGTTATGCAAAATATTTGCATAAATATCCATTTTAGGGTATAAAAATAACGCCTTGCACGAATTTGCAAGACGTTTTCGGTTTGCGTGGGTATGAGGTGATTTTACTTTACATTTGTATCAGGAATTGGATTCTGACGGCTCTGCCGGGGAAACGATTAGTTCACCACGGCAAATCTTTTTGATGAACTGAGAAATATTCGGGCAATCATTTTTCTGAAGTAAATCATCAAAAATTTTACCCTCTTTAACGGTAAGAGTACAAGTTTTGCGCCAGCAGTATGATTTGTTTTTTTTCCTTCATAGCTGCCAACAGCTCTTCTCTGCTCATGTTGTCGTACTTGCTTGCCATAGTTGTACCACCTTTTGATTTCATTGGTGATGCAATTATAGCATGATTCTGCTGTTCCGACAAGGGATTCACCTCCTTCCTCAACGGAATCACACCATACTCTGACCGGCAAAGACCACCAGAAGGCAATCATTGCGTGTCATTCCCATTGCAATGGCGTTCTCCATGACCTTTTCGGCATCCTGTTGAGATTTACGATACATCTTTTCGTGCATCTCCATTACTTGAGTGTCAATAATGGTTTCACAACCATCTCTGACAGCACTTTCATATTCCCAGCGGGTTGTTCTGGTCAAGCTTTTTGTAACATTTCAACCTAATTTTTGCTACGGGGTTATTAACCCCCATAGCGAGCCTCGAAAGGCGTTTTATAGTTGTTATAAGAATGTGGCCGCACATGGTTGTAATGCACATACGCAAATTCCTCGATTGCTGCATACAGCTCATTATCTGTGTGGTAGTGATGCTGGTATACCAAATCATTTTTCAAAGTATTGAAATATCGTTCCATCGGTGCATTGTCATACGGATATCCAGCTTTGCTCATACTCTGTGTTATACCAAGTGATTCACAGTATTCCGTGAATTCTCTGGAGGTGTACTGACTTCCCTGGTCGCTATGCAGCATCAGTTCGCTAGGCTTCATTCCAGGCTGGGATTTGATAGCCTTCTCAAGTGTTCGTTTTGCTAGATCCGCAG
>CAVEWD010000151.1:1249-2211 GCA_963619195.1 bacterium
GTTCTAGTTCAGTTTGTTCTCATAAACTTTATGTGTCTCTCCATGGATATAGTTCGGTTTTCTCCTGCGAGAAATCGAGAAGAGCTGCATTTCCTGATTCATATATTTGTGGACGGTCAGACGGCTCACAGTCGTTCCCTGCCGGTACAAATAGGCCTGCACTGTTCGATAACCATCAACCCCACCATGCGAGTGATAAATATCGTTAATGGAGGCTTTGATGCCCGCTTTCCGCTTGTAGTATTCGGATTTCCGATTCCTCAGAAAATTGTAATAGGCATTGGGACAAATGCCAAATTTTCTTAAAAGCCACCTCAATCCGAAATGTTTGTTGTGTTGTTGAATAAATCGATAAGCCTCTAATCGATTTCCTTCGCAAAGAATGCCGCTGCTTTTTTTTAATATCATTTTCCTTCTGAAGTTCTGCGAGCTCTTTCTTAAGACGGAGATTCTCTTTTATAACATCGTAATCGGCTTTGGCTTCTTGATTTGATTGGCATTCTTCGCGGAATTTCTTAGCCCATATTGAAATGCTTCCGTGGGATACTCCATACTCAGCGGCAAGACTTTTCAGTGAGCGCCCATCCTCTATGTGAAGACGTACCAGCTTCTCCTTGAATTCTGGTTCATAGTGATGATTCATTTGTGACATACCTCCTTTCCTCCTAAGATTATATCTTATTAGGTCGGGATGTTACAACTATAGTTTACCACAACACAGCTTGGCTGGTGGATGTTTTTTTGTTATGCAATGCTTTATAAATGCAAACAGTCATGATAGAATAAGGCTAAAGAGCTCAAGCACATGCAGCATATGGAGATAACGCACATGAATACTACGGAAATAAAATTAGAAACAAAGCTTGTGGGCGATATTCAGGGTGAATTTTTTATACCATCGTATCAGAGAGGATACCGTTGGGGAAAAGAGGAGGTCACACGGCTTTTAGAGGACATATACA
>CAVEWD010000151.1:2221-2583 GCA_963619195.1 bacterium
GCCTTCAGCCGGTTGTTGTACGTAAAAACGGAGATAAATTTGAGCTTATCGACGGTCAGCAGCGGCTTACAACGCTGTTTATTCTTCTCCAGTACATTAAGCGTGAATATAAGCCCCGCATCGCATTGAAGTATGGGCTTTCGTACGAAACTCGCCCCCAACTCTGCTGGTTATCTCAGTGATATCAAAGAGGAGCTGTCGGGTTCTAATATCGATTTTTATCATATTTTTCGTGCATATAAGGCTATCGATGATTGGTTTAACAGCCAGCCGGACAGCGTAGTTGCAGCAGATGATGTTTATGGATATCTCGTTAAATATGTGCGGATAATCTGGTACGAGGTCGGTGAAGACGAGGACGC
>CAVEWD010000152.1:0-2535 GCA_963619195.1 bacterium
CATGCGGTTTGGTTCTCTCAAAATGTTGTTTAGCCATTTTTATGCTCCTTTTTAATGTAAGAGAAATATTTGTTTACTATTCGTAATTTTACTAAAATATTCTAGCTGTGTCAATGATTAAAGCGATTAGGCTTGCTTATATTTGTTTTTTTAATAAGCTCTGGCGAAATAAGCCTCCTTATCAGCAGGTTTGCCACAATATACACAGTTATCAGTATTATTCTCATCCTGTTCAAAGGGGATGCAGCGCAAGGTTGCACCTGTTTGTTCTTTTATCGCGTCCTCACATTCTCGACAACCGCACCATTTTGCCTTTATGAAACCCGGGTTTTCTTCAAGCTTTCGCTTGAATTCATCCATACTATGTACTGTACTGGTTTTTTCCTCGCGCATTTTAAGTGCAGTATCATACATATTTTTCTGTATATCAGAAAGCATTTCCTTTAATGTTGCATTGACGCTATCAAGGGCAACAGGAATCTTCTCTTCGGTATCTCTTCTAACAAATACACATTGTCCTTTTTCTATATCCTTCGGGCCTATTTCTATTCTCACAGGAACACCTTTCATTTCATATTGGTTAAATTTCCATCCTGGAGAATATGAGTCTGAGGCATCCAGTTCCACCCTAAAGTCGTCTTTAAGTTTTTTATAAAGGCTTGATGCTGCATCTAAAACTCCATCCTTATGCATTGCAACTGGTATAATTACAGCTTGAATTGGTGCAATCATTGGAGGGAGTTTGAGTCCTTTGTTATCACCATGTACCATTATTATACCGCCAATAAGTCTAGTTGATGCTCCCCATGAGGTTGAGAATGCATATTTTTCGGTATTGTCTTTATCCAGATATTTAATATCAAATGCTTTTGTAAAATGGTCCCCAAGATTATGGCTTGTGCCGCTTTGAAGAGCTTGTCCGTCATGCATAAGTGCTTCTATCGTGTAAGTGGCATATGCTCCGGCAAACTTTTCTTTTTCGCTTTTTTGTCCTGCAACCATAGGTATTGCCAAATATCTCTCACATATATCTCTATATATGGTAAGCATTTGCATTGTTTCAGCCTGAGCCTCTTCGAATGTTGCATGAACAGTATGACCTTCCTGCCAAAGAAATTCACTTGTTCTTAAAAATGGTCTAGTGGTTTTTTCCCATCTCACAACATTGCACCATTGGTTATATAAAAATGGTAAATCCCTGTAAGACTTTAACCACTTTGAATACATGCTGCATATTATTGTTTCTGATGTGGGGCGCACGCAAAGTCTCTCGGTAAGTTCGTTGTTTCCCCCTTGCGTAACCCATGCCACTTCAGGTGCAAAACCTTCCACATGCTCCTTTTCCTTATTTAAAAAACTTTCAGGGATAAGGAGAGGGAAGTACATATTTTTGTGTCCTGTTCTTTTAAATTCGGCATCAAATGCCTTTTGGATGTTTTCCCAAACAGCATAACCATATGGGCGAATAACCATGAAGCCCTTAACTGGGGCGTAATCGCACATTTCTGTTTTTAGAATGACATCTGTATACCATTGAGCAAAATTCTCGTCCATAGACGTTATTGCTTCAACTTGATTGTCCTTTGCCATATTTCCCTCCTAATTATGATAAACAATATCATAAAAATCTATCTTTGTATTATACAGAATGTGAGTTATGTAGTCAACTTTAGTGCTTTATTTTTGAACAATATCTGCCTTAGAGTCTTGTGTTTGTTTAAAGTCAGAAATGGGGTATAAAAACACCATCGGGATAAAAATTTTGCCATTTTTATGCAGGTATTTTATCGATGGGTAGATACTTTTAAACGGGTAATTATTTGAACGGTTGTATACACTGAAGTTGTTATCGGTATTTTTGTTGTATTCAATTGCAATATAGTGAGAGCCTTTTCCATGAAAATATAAAAGTATCCCGCATTTATGAATTTTAATGAGAGCTTCAATTCTATTACACGTCGGAAATGCTCTGCATTTTAGCCCAACACCCTCTTTCTTCAAACAATATATCACCCCAAATATGCTTGTTCCCAAAAGACCACCAATCGAAAGAGGTAGAAATTTGTTTAGCTGAGATTTTATTTTTTCAATTGGTATATCCATATCTAAAGATTGAAATAAATTATATATTGCTATTGGTCCACAACCATTTTTTTTAAACTTCAAAAGGCCGTATTTAATATCTGAGTATGGTTTTAAGCCTTGTCCGTTAATATATTTTTTATTCATATTCATATTATAACACCTACAGTTAATTGTTTGCTATTCTTGCGATTGAGTGATAAAAAATGTATAATGATGTGTAAATTTCTTTTAATAGGAGTCTTGAAATGAAAAAGAAAACTATAAAGGTTAAAAGAAAAAAAGCAACCAGAGTAGTGGCACTTTTTATTATTATATTTTCAGCTGTGGTGATTGCATCGGTGTTTGCTTATAGTGCGGGGACTTCCGCTCCAGGAAATGATGAAACAATCGTACCATTTACAGTTGAGGAGGGGGCTTCATATGCTTCATTGGGAGATAGCTTGAAGGATG
>CAVEWD010000153.1:0-2527 GCA_963619195.1 bacterium
GCGTATGCGCTTTCAGGGCTTACTCATATTGAATCTGGAAATGTAATTTTAAAGGGAACTAATGTTACAAATAAATCCGTCAGAACCATAAATTCTCTTGGATTCGGACATATACCTGAAGATAGACACGAATATGGTTTGATTTTAGACTACTCTTTGGAAGAAAATTTAGTGCTAAAAAAATATTATTCATCTGAATATCAAAATAAAGGGTTTATAAAGTTTGGAAATGTTCGCAGATTTTCTGATGAATTAATATCAAAGTTTGACATCAGGAGTGGACAGGGTTCCGAGACTGTGGTTCGTAGCATGTCTGGCGGAAATCAGCAAAAGGCTATCATTGCTAGAGAAATTGATAATAATCCTGATTTGCTTTTGGCTGTTCAACCAACCAGAGGATTGGATGTTGGTGCTATTGAGTTTGTTCATAAGCAATTGATCATGCAGCGAAGCATGGGGAAGGCAGTCTTGCTGATTTCTTTGGAATTGAGTGAAGTAATGAGCATAAGTGATCGAATTTTAGTTATGTATGAAGGTGAAATTGTGGCTGAACTTGAACCTTCAAAAACGAATATTCAAGAGTTAGGCTTGTATATGGCAGGAGCTAAAAGAGAAAAATCATATAAGGAGGCTTAGGTATGGAAAAGAAAAAATTACAGGAAAATCCTGCTTTTATTAGTATATTGGCCTCTATTTCTTCCATTGTACTTGGTCTGGCTTTTGGATACTTGATGCTTGTAGTGTTTAATCCATCAAAGTCATGGAACGGAATACAGAATTTGTTGTTTACGGGACTTGCTTCTAAAGAGAAATTTGCTAAGGTCTTATATCAGGCTGCTCCGCTTATTATGACAGGACTTTCCGTTGGCTTTGCATATAAGACAGGGCTATTTAACATTGGTGCGCCTGGACAATATACAGTTGGTGCATTTTTTGCTTTATATGTAGGCATTGTTCTGAAATTGCCGTGGTGGTGTGCCATGTTGGCTTCAATGTTTGGTGGAGCCTTATGGGGTGTTTTCCCTGGATTATTTAAGGCTCTATTTAATGTTAATGAAGTTATCACAGCAATAATGTTTAACTGGATGGGACTTTTTATAGTTAATTTGCTTATGTCAAATATTCCGGAAATACTTGCAGACTATTATGGTGGAAGTGTTAGGAACAGAACCGCAAATGTTGCTACAGCAAATCCAGATGCTCTTATCCCCAAAATGGGTCTAGATGAGTTTTTCTCTTCATCTTACATGAATATAAGCATATTTATTGTTGTAATAATTGCTGTTATAATTTACATAATCCTTAATCGCACAACATTTGGTTATGAATTGAAGGCTTGTGGATTTAATAAAAAAGCAAGTCAGTATGCAGGTATCAGTGCAAATAAAAATGTTGTATTATCCATGATTATTGCAGGCGCACTCTCGGGTATTGGCGGTGGTGTGTATTATTTGGCTGGAACAGTTCAGTATACAATAGAAAAGAGTTTGTTAGCAATGGGATTTAATGGTATACCTGTTGCCCTTCTGGCAAATTCCAACCCCTTAGGAATAATATTCAGTGCGTTATTTATTTCATACATACAGGTAGGAGGGGAGGCTCTTCAACCTGAATATGCCAAAGAGATAATAGATATTATTATTGCATCGATAATCTATCTCAGTTCGCTTTCGCTTTTCATGAAGAGTTTTATATCAAAAAAGTTTAAAGGTGTTAATCATCATAGTGTAAAGGAGAAGAGCAAATGAAGATATTAGCTGATATTTTAAGCGCTACGATAGTGTTTGCAGTACCTCTTTTATTAGTAGCATTGGGCGGAATGTTTAGTGAAAGAAGTGGAGTTATAAACATTGCATTGGATGGTGTGATGATAATAGGTGCTTTAATTGGATGTTTGGTTTTAAGGGCATTCAACCTATCTGGGTGGGGAGCAGAGCATCCTCAGGCTGCAACATTTATTGCAATTCTTGCATCAGGTGTATGTGGTATGATTTTTTCGTTATTGCTCTCGTTTGCTGCAATTAATCTCAAAGCGGACCAAACTATCGGTGGTACTGCACTTAATATGTTTGCACCAGCTTTTTCGATTGTGCTTACTTGGGCAATTCAAGGACAAGGACAAACATCTATTACATTACCTACGTGGATAAGAATGACGCCTGAAACATTTGGGCTTAATATAACCAACGAGAGTGGGTTCTGGGTTACTTTTATTTTTAAAAGTTTGTATTTGACCACGATTGTTTCATTTGTGTTGCTTATTGTTTCGACTATTCTTTTATATAAAACGCGCTTTGGCCTTCGTTTGCGCGCCTGTGGTGAGCATCCTCAAGCCGCCGATTCGGTTGGAATAAATGTTGTTAAAATGCGTTATTACGGAGTTACGATTTCCGGTTTCCTTGGAGGTATAGGTGGGTTAGCATATACTGCAGCAGCTGGTTCTGGTTTTCAGTCAACTGTGGCAGGTTATGGATTTTTAGCTTTAGCTGTACTTATTTTTGGTAACTGGGATCCTATAAAAATATTT
>CAVEWD010000154.1:0-2516 GCA_963619195.1 bacterium
TATGGTTATAGGAACTTTGAGAACTTTAGAAAAAGGATAATGATGAACTTGTCCTAAAAAGCTGAAGCGGGACGCGTCCCGCTTCAGCAAGTAATAGAAAGTAACTTTATTTTTTAGGTTACCCCAACTATTGACATTGAGCCGAAACTTTTCAACCAAATAAGAGGAGGTAATGCGCCTCCCCTTTTATTTTACAAGCTATTTCTTTATCATCTTGCAGATCATGCCGTTTTTAGCACCAGCCGCATTTCCCTCTTCAGTATCAACATGGCACTCAAGAGCATAGGTTGATTTAGCTCTAATAAGAACATTATCAAATACCAATCCTCTCACACCAGGAACCTCAAGCTTAACTAAGTCACCATCTTTAACACCGAACTCCTCAGCTTCCTCAAGGCTCATGTGAATGTGTCTTGCAGCAACGATAACACCTTGTTCAATTTGAAGTGTGCCATTAGGACCAACTAAAGTACATCCAGGTGTGCCGTCAAGATCACCAGAGTCTCTAATTTCAATTGGAACACCAAGCTTATATGAGTCAGAAGCAAGAATCTCAACCTGACAGGCACTTCTTTCAGGACCAAGAACTCTAATTTTCTTTATTTCACCCTTTGGGCCCTGAACATCAATACATTCCTCAGATGCATATTGTCCCGGCTGAGAAAGTGGTTTTAACTGTGTAAGCTGATAGTCCTTTCCAAAAAGAATATCAACGGCCTCTCTTGTTAAATGAACGTGTCTGTTAGATAATGCTATAGGAACATCTGTTCTCATTTTATTATTTTCCCTCCGATATATACTCAAATTTATATAAACTATATGGTTATTATAATGGTTAACTGGCTCCATTTCAATAAATGGTCCAAATATATTTCAATTCATTAGCACCGTTTAGAGCTAATATATTTTTCAGCCTGCACTGCCGCTACGGCACCATCAGCCGCTGCCGTAATTACTTGTCTTAATGCAGTGTTACGGATATCTCCTGCCGCAAAAATTCCTTTATAGGATGTTTTCATTTCAGAATCTGTTATTATATTTCCGTTTTCATCAAGATCAAGCAAACCATTATATATATCTGTGTTTGGATCATACCCTGCGAATATAAAAACTCCATCAATAGGAAATTCACTTGCAGAGTCGGTTACTACATTCTTAATTCTAAGTCCTTCAACAATTTCGTTACCATAAATTTCCTCAACAATGGTATTATATACAATTTCAAGCTTAGAATTCTTACTTACCTTGGAAATCGTTGCAGTGGCTGCCCTTAGGCTATCTCGGCGGTGAAATACTGTCACTTTTTTAGAAAAACGCGTTAGATAATCAGCCTCCTTTATTGCCGTATCACCTCCACCTATAACAGCAACATCCTTTCCCCTAAAGAAACCAGCATCGCAGGTAGCACAATATGACACCCCTTTGCCTCTAAATTCAACCTCCCCTTTTATTCCTAAAAGACGAGGCACAGTTCCCCCTGCAATAATAACAGCTGTAGCCAAATATTCACCTTTAAGCGAAGTTTTTATTACAAAGCCATCATCGATTGGCTCTATTTTTTTCACTTCATCATAGGCAAATTTTGCACCAGCCTCTTCTGCCTGATGAAACATTTGCTGCGTAAGAGAAAATCCTGTGGCGCCAAACCCACTTCCTGGATAATTTTCAATCTCCTCGGTTTGGGTTATAAGCCCTCCAACCATGTTCTTTTCAAAAACAAGAGTATTAAGACATGCCCTTGCGCTATATAAAGCAGCACTAAGTCCAGCAGGGCCAGCACCAATAATGACAACATCATACTTTTCCATAAATTACTCCTTCGGTTTATTTCATATCAAAGAAAGCATTTTGTCTAAGCGCCTCGTAAAGAACTAAAGCTACTGTGTTAGATAAATTTAGGCAACGGGCATTTTTTGAACATCTCATTGGCACACGCACTTCTGTTTTTCTAAGATATTCATGCACATATTCAGGTACTCCCGAGGTTTCGCTTCCAAAAAGAAGGTAATCACCATCTTTAAATTCGCATTCCGCATAGCTGGCATGTGCCTTGCTGGACAACAAATAAATGGAATGTTCACCTGCCGCTTCCACGAATTCTTCAAAGCTTTCATACAAATGGATATCCACATCCCTCCAATAATCAAGGCCAGCCCTTTTCAAATGCTTATCATCTATATCAAACCCTAAGGGTTTAATCAAATGAAGCACAGAACCAGTTACTGCACAAGTACGCGCTATATTGCCAGTGTTTTGAGGTATTTGTGGATTAAATAAAACTATGTTAAACATTTAATAATTCTACCACACCAAAGATTTATTTCAACTTGGTTTATTTATTTATCGTTAAAAACATTAAAAACATAAAGAGAACACATATACTTCAAAATGATTTTATCACAAATCCAATCGATATACTAAACGCAGTCATTCGAAGCTTTATTCGCAGATATTCTAATGAGTTTACAGAAGGAACAAATAACACAATAAATGTGATAAAGAGGATCGGATATGGT
>CAVEWD010000155.1:0-2495 GCA_963619195.1 bacterium
ATATGAATGTGGTATGCGATGTTGATATGAGTAAACAAACATCATTTAAAACCGGTGGGATAGCCTCTTATGCATTATTTCCGCAAACAATTAATGAGCTTGAGTGTGAAATAACATTTTTAAAGAAAAACAACATTCCGTATATTATATTAGGACGTGGTTCAAATGTGTTGGTGTCTGATGAGGGTATATCTGATGTTGTAATATTCACGGAGAAATTAAAAAAAATAACCCGAGAAGGCAATGTTGTAACAGCATTGTGTGGCAATAGCCTGATTGATGTTTCGAACTTTGCAATGAAAAATGCGCTTTCTGGGATGGAATTTATGGCTGGAATCCCCGGCTCTGTTGGCGGTGGTGTGTATATGAATGCAGGAGCCTATGGAAACGAAATATCAGATATAATAATTGATGTGAGGGCAATTGATTCGGATGGACATGTGAAGAATTACACAAAAGCTGATATGAATTTAAAGTATCGATCCAGTGCATTTATGGAAAATAATGACGTCATAATAAGTGCGTCATTCGAGCTCACGGATGGTTTTCTCGATGATATAAAATCGCAAATGGTGAATCTTAACCATTTGCGACGAGAAAAACAGCCTCTTGAATATCCCAGTGCTGGAAGCACTTTTAAACGTCCCGATGGAAATTTTGCCGGAAAGCTAATTGAAGATTCTGGACTCAAAGGATATAGCATAGGCGGTGCAATGGTGAGTGAGAAGCATTGTGGGTTTATAATTAATTATTCAAATGCAACTTCATCTGATATATATAATCTTATAAAGTATGTTCAAAAGGTTGTTTTTGATAAATATAAAATTTTGTTAGAACCTGAAGTTAGGTTGTTGGGATGTTTTAAGGATGAGTTATAAAAAGTACAAAAAAATGAAGCTTGTTTGCAATATAAAAATGGAAATGTGTTCATTTGTAATATATGCTTTGGCAGTGTTTTATCTGCTTCAAGCTGCTGGCATTTTTGCGGGTTTAACATTCCAAGTGCCTCACACTCAAATAGTTTATCTCCAAATAGCTTCACAAAGGGCAAACATTGCTCTTGAGTATGGTAATATAGTTTTAAATTGGTGTTATGTTGGCTTTATAATATTCATTGGAATCAGCATTCTTTTCTCTTCAATGTGCTGTATTTTTAAAAGAAAATTAAGTTTTTCATTTTATTTTTTGATACCAGCTTTGGTAATGCTGCCAGATGTGTATTTTGTATTTGCTCAGGGTGATTATGTAAGTTTATTGCTTCATTTAGTGATGGCAGTTGCGCCTATATTTGCTATGCCTCCATTGAAAAAATATCAAAAGCTTAAAGAACAAATTTGGGGGGAGAGGTTTTGATACAACAAGTGAGTTGTAATAAGCCTAATATTTCCTGATGTATTGTGTGGCGTGTATATGTATAACATAAAAACAGGAAGCACATGGAATTTATGCTTCCTGCTTTTAAACAGTTATTATTTTACATTAATAGTTCTCAGCTTTAACCTCAAAGTAAGCTTGAGCATGTGAACAAATAGGACAAATTTTAGGTGCCTTTTTACCTATTACAATGTGACCGCAGTTGCTGCATTTCCATATCGTGTCACCGTCTTTTGAAAACACTTTTTCTTGTTTAACATTATCAAGAAGTTTTAAATATCTTTTCTCATGTTCAGCTTCGATTTTTGCTACACCATCAAAAAGTCTTGCAATGTCTGTGAAACCTTCTTCTCTGGCTATTTCTGCGAATCCTTTGTACATGTCTGTCCACTCGTAATTTTCGCCATCAGCTGCTTCCTTTAAGTTTTCTTCTGTTGTTGGAACAGCACCGTTGTGGAGAAGCTTAAACCACATTTTTGCATGTTCTTTTTCATTTTTTGCTGTTTCTTCAAAAATATCAGCAATTTGTTCATACCCGTCTTTTCTGGCCTGTGAAGCATAGTATGTGTACTTGTTCCTAGCCTGTGATTCTCCAGCAAAAGCAGCCTGTAAATTTGCTTCAGTCTTTGATCCTTTAAGTTCCATTTTTACACCTCTTTATCATTTATTATTAAATTTAAGAATTTCATAATTAATTAGTTTTGACAGTTTTTGCAAATATAGTAAACATCAATTTCCACAGATAGAATATCACCTTCTACCGTTGATTTTAGCCTATTTATGATGTCATCTTCAAAAATATCGGTAACTTTTCCACACGTTTGGCATATTGCGTGTGCATGCTCTGTAGTGTTAAAATCAAATCTATCAGGGCTGTTTTGTACAGGAATTCGACGTATAAGTCCTTTTTGGGTAAGGTCACTTAAATTTCGGTAGACTGTTCCAGCGGAAATTTTCGGAACTAATTCCTTTGCCTTTTGATATACCATTTCTGCGGAAGGATGTTCTTTTGAGTTATTAATTATTTCCCATATTACTGCCTGTTGTTTTGTCATTTTTATTCCTTTTAAGAATGGTTATCATTATCAATTTCTAAATTTATTATAAATATAAAAGTTCAG
>CAVEWD010000156.1:0-1960 GCA_963619195.1 bacterium
TTGCATCCACCATGTATGACATGACCAGAGTGAATGCCAACGGATATTTTGACGCTGAGGACAGCGAAGAAGCCCGCTTTGCCAAAAAGCAGGCCATGAACGAACTTCGCACCAAGGAGTACCGCAGCGGCGAATATTCCAGAGCAGGCGGCTGTATGCCGCTTCCCGTGCCCGAGGATATGCCTTTCTTTGTGAAGGATTACAGTGAGTACTATAAGGGCAGATGCTATCATGCAAGGAGCCTGAACTCCAATGACGGCTGGAACAGCATTGGCTGCGAGTCCTTTATGAATCAGCCAATCCTTAAGTACAGCAATGAGATCAGAAGCGCCGTTCTCATCATGCATGGCGACAAAGCGCATAGCTACTACTTTGGAAAAGATGCCTATGAGAATATGGTTCGGGGAAGCAGGTATATCGAAAACAAGGAATTTCTCTCCATTCCGGGCGCAGTCCATACGGATCTGTACGACAATCTGGATGTAATTCCGTTTGAGAAGTTGGATGATTTCTTTACGGAGTATCTGAAGTAAGAGTTCGATATTACAATTCAATACGGACAGAAATAATCTGTTAACACATGGTGTCGGTCTGAAATAAGATTATTTCTTTGGATACTCTTGGCTTTTGCGAATTGCAAGGATGTCGCTTTATGAGATGACTTGACCGCATAGCCTAATGAATATGACAGTAACCACTATCTCATTTCAACTTTTAATTTAAGGAAAATTGAATTGGAAAGCTGGTCTAATGTCAAATAACTGGTGCAAACTAAAAGGTCGCACCAAAATGCGACCTTTTAGATATCATTTCACATTATTTTACATCATAATCCGTATAGCCAATATCGCTTTTTTCCGGCATGATAAAAGCCAGAACCAAATATATTATTATCCCTGGGATTATTCTTATTACTAACGCGCAAAGTAGCACATAAATTACCCTAACCACAGTTGGATCAATTTTAAAATATTGAGCTATTCCGCTGAGAACTCCCGATAGTATGGCTGTTTCTTTGTCTTTATAAAGTCTTTTTTTCAAATTATCTCTCCCTTTGTCAGTAAACCAACTTTAATATTATATAATTAAGAGCATATTATGTAAAAGTTAAAATCTGGTTAATCCTTAATTTTTTGTTATAGCGGGTTGTAGCTGATGAAAAACAAAAATTTTTTTAATATATTCACTCTAACTTTATGCGTTGTCCTCTTATGTTTAATGCTCGTCTTCGTTTATTTAGCTGGAAGGGAAGTTTCACAGAGTGATTCACTAAAAGTAACTGACAAGCTTGAATGCGTGATTTTAAGCGTTGGAGATGGCAGCTGCGCTGTGTTTAAGTGCGATGGCAAGGCTTTTATGATTGATTTAGGCCCCTCTGATTGCCGTGAGCATGTGGAGAAGGTCCTTAAAGAATGCGACATTGCAAAATTAGATGCTTTAATTATCTCTCACCCACACAGTGATCATTATGGCGCATTCAAGGCTTTGAAGGATGTTTATGTTGAAAAAGTTTATATTTCTCCCTGTGAGAGTGAAAAAAGCTTTTACTTAGATTGTCTGGATTTTTTTAAGGGAAAAGGCTCATTAATTGAGCAAGCTCCAATAGGCGAAAGCATAAATGTTGGTAATGTTAACCTTTTGTTTATGGGCCCCTTAGGCGAATATGAAAGCATTAATGATATGAGCCTAGTTGTAAAAATTAATTATAAAAATGTTTCAGTTTTAATGCCTGGAGACATGGCATCTGAAGAATGTGATGATATCATCAGTTCTGGCAATGAGCTTAAGGCTGATGTGTTTGTGTGTGCACATCACGGTAGTAATGCAGACGGAGCCAACAGTTACTTGTTATTAAGAGAAATAATTCCGGATTATGCCATCATATCATCTGCTGGGGCAAAGAGTGATTACGGGTATCCCCATGAAGAGGTTTTAAGCCGGTTAAATGATTTAGGCACGG
>CAVEWD010000156.1:2038-2468 GCA_963619195.1 bacterium
TCAATTGTTGGAGATAATGGTTATCCCTATGGCGTGCCAGTGAATCATGTTTATTTCCGCGGAAATATATATTTTCACGGAGCTCTTGAGGGGCATAAGGTTGATGCTGTTGGAGACGGTGTAAAGGTTTCATTTACTGCAGTGAAGAAGTGTGATGTTAATCCTTCAAAGCTTTCAACAGCCTATGAGAGTGTAATAGCCTTTGGCCATGCACAGATTGTGAAAGATG
Organism: bacterium; assembly: GCA_963619195.1. Lineage (GTDB taxonomy): Bacteria > Bacillota > Clostridia > Eubacteriales > Anaerofustaceae > RUG14186. The sequence continues at coordinate 2,268 of CAVEWD010000156.1, forward strand.
ATGAAGAAAAGAGGGAAGCTCTTGTGGCTTTGATTGAAAAGTTTGCAGCTGATTATATGCAGGCGGGGCTTAGCGAAATTGAAAGTGAATGGAACAGAACAAATATTTTTAAAATAACAATAGATTATATTACAGCGAAATTTCATCGCAAATTGCAATATCAAGTTGAGCGCTTCATCTGTTAGAATCAATCAGGTCACA
>CAVEWD010000157.1:0-2444 GCA_963619195.1 bacterium
GAGCTGAGTGAAGCAATTTCTGGGAAACTCAAGGACCCCCGCCTTGAAAATAAGGTTGTTGGTATAACCAGAGTAAAGACTACCCCGGATATGAAATATTGCAAGGTATATGTGAGCATATATGGAAATGATGATGAAGCAGGCGAAATAATGGCGGTGTTGGAAAAAGCAAAAGGGTTTTTGCGCAAATGTGTGGCAGAAGCCCTTACCACACGCTATACTCCGGAACTTTCCTTCGTGTATGATGACTCGATAGATAATTATGAACATATAGATAGCATATTAAAGGGACTTACATACAATGATGAACTTTAGCGAGGCGAGAGATGCTGTCAATAAGGCCAAAAGTGTGTTGATTTTTGCCCACAGGTCGCCTGATGGTGATGCTCTTGGCAGCATGGCCGCAATGGGACTTGCGTTGAAAGGTATGGGCAAAATCGTGGACTATGTTCCTGGTGATATTAACACGCTTTTAGCAGCTGTAATACCGGAAACATGTAATTTTCTCGGAACAAAGCTTAAAAACTACGATTTAGCTGTTGTGGTGGATTCTTCAAGCGCTGATTATGCCTTTGGGTTTGACGAAAATAGGGCAAGATGTAAAGAAGTGCTGGTGATTGATCACCACGAAACGAACGAATTATATGGTAACATAAACATTGTGAATGCAAATTCCGCCGCATGTTGCGAAATAGTATATAGATTTTTGCAGGCATTAGGAATTGTGATCACTAAAGATATTGCCCGCGCAATATTCGTGGGCATATCTACCGATACAGGGAGCTTTGTTTATTCCAATACAACAGCAGAGACTCATAGAATTGTGGCAGAATTATACGAAAAGTATGACGATTTTTTTGAAGTTGCTGAGCATTTAAAAATGAAGTCACAGGATACCGTTTCTCTTCTTAAGATTGGGTTAAATCATTGCAGTTTTTATAATGACGGTAAATTTCTAGTCTCTGTACTGTTGTTTAAAGATGGTTATGTGCCGGGGACTGACAATGACCCATTGATAGACATTATAAGATATATAGATGGTGTGGAAGTTGCCGTGTTGGTGAGACAAACTGGGGAAGATTCATTTAAACTTTCGTTTCGAAGCGCAGATGAGCGCTATGATGTCAGCGGTTTTTGTAAATCACATGGTGGCGGTGGACATGCCAAGGCTGCTGGATTTAATTATGAAGGCAGTTTTGACGAACTAAAGATTCTTATAGAGGACTATTTCAATACTATATGAACGGGGTATTGGTTGTAAACAAGCCGCAAAACATCACTAGTTTTGGGGTGTGCGGCAGGCTTAAAAAGATTACCGGGACAAAAAAAATAGGACACACAGGCACCCTTGACCCAATGGCTGAGGGTGTTTTAGTGGTGTGTCTCGGAAGCGCTACAAGGCTTATAGACTATATAAAGCCACAAAATAAGATGTATATTGCAGGCATAAAATTTGGAGTTACCAGCGATACTCAAGATATATGGGGGGACGTTTCAGATTCAGGTATGCCTAATTTTTCTAAAGAGCAATTTTATGATGCTCTTTCTTATTTTGATGGTGAAATAAATCAGCTGACACCTGCATATTCAGCTCGAAAAATTGCCGGTAGAGCACTTTATTCATACGCCAGAAATGGAGAGGATGTTCAAAGGCCTGAAAAGCAAATCAGAATTGAAAATATAGAAGTCCTAAGGGACGATCTGCCAAACACAGCATCTATTAAGGTTGAATGTTCTAAAGGTACATACATTCGCACCATTTGTGCTGATTTAGGTGAAATGCTGGGTTGTGGTGCAGTTATGAGTTCTTTGGTGAGGATTGCCTCTGATGGGTTCTCAATAAAGGATTCTCACACCTTAGATGAGATAGAGCTTGCTTTTAAAGAGCGCAGAGAAAATGATGTGCTTTTGGATGCCGGTGTATTAATTGAACATTTGCCAAGGCTGGAACTGAAGAATTTATCTAAAGCTAAACTTGTAGCATCGGGTGGATTTGTTACAATGAGTGAATTTAAGCCATTTGATGGCAAACAAGTGAGAGTATATTACGAAAATGAATTTATTGCGTTAGGCTATGTAGAAAACTGTGTTTTAAAACCAAGAAAGGTGTTTTGTTAAATGAAAATAATAAGAGAAGTAAATGAAAACACCCAAATTAGTGAACCACTTGCCTGTGCATATGGATATTTTGATGGACTTCATCTGGGGCATATGAAGGTTATAAATGATACTGCATACTATGAAGGCTTGAAGAGAGCAGTATTTACATTCAACAATCGTCCGATGAACTTTGTGGATAATACCGTTATTCCAGATACTATAATGGGTGTAGGCGATAAAATTGAGATGTTACAGGATTGCGGAATTGATTATTTATTTATAATTGATTTTAATGATGAGATAATGTCTTTATCAAAGGAAGATTTTGTGGATAGATATATTGC
>CAVEWD010000158.1:0-2391 GCA_963619195.1 bacterium
CTTCAGAAGGCGGTCTTGCTGTTAAATATAATAAAAATGAAATGGAGGAAAAAATGTAATGTTGGAATTTGTTTTCGATACGCAGCTTCTTATAAGCGGCAAAAATCTTTCAGAAGATGAAATAGGGGAGTATATTACTAAAAACATAGAAGGGGATTGTTTATTAGCTGTTGGCGATGAAAATTTAATAAAAATACATTTTCACACTAATACTCCATGGAAGGTTTTAGAATATTGTGCTTCGTTAGGAGATATTTATGATGTTGTTATTGAAAATATGCAGCGTCAGGCGGATGGACTACAAGGTTAAATTTTGAAATTTATTTTAATTTTTGTATTGAGAAAAGGTGGCAAGTATGCTACCTTTTTTATATGAAAAGGCCATCATTTTATTAATTGTTGCATTAGTCATTATTTTGGTAAGGAAAAGATTTTCCTTATTCATTTTCGTAGTATTTATTCTTTGTTTCTTATGTGGTTTAAACGCTTCTGTTAGGTTAAACAAAAAAAGTGCATTTTCAGAGTTTTCTGGTTCATATGCAGATATTTCAGCTGTTTTATTATCGCCAGTCGAAGAAAATGACAATTGCATATCTGGTTTATTTAAAATTGTGGATACTCAATCTGAGGCTTACTGTGAAAAAATAATTATCAAAATATATGAAACAAATGATATGGAATATGCCCCTGGAGAGATATTTGACATATATTGTCAAATCCGCATCCCTAAACCCAAAAGTAATCCTGGAGGGTTTGATTACAGATTATATTTGAAAACAAAAGGTGTTTTGAGTACAGCAAAATGCAATGCGGATAACATAAAATTGTGTGGAAATACCAATAGAAGCATTATCACTTATCTTTATATGCTCCGGATGAAGCTATGTGATGTGTTCGATGGATATCTTACGAATGACGCTTCCTCTCTTATAAAAAATATTTTATTCGGTGAAAGCTCGCTGGATGATAAGATTTTAGAGAGCTACCGTACGACGGGTATTGCTCACATACTTGCTGTTTCTGGTTTGCATGTTGGAATAATATATAGCATCCTACTTTTTATTCTTAAACCTTTGAAATTAAAAAAACAGATGCATTTTTTTATCTCAAGCGTATTTTTGCTTATGTATGCGGCGCTGACAGCTTTTTCGGTTTCTGTTGTGAGGGCATGTATAATGCATATTTGTGCCGCAGGTGCCCCATTACTAAATAAACGCAATGATTTGTTTAACAGCGTGTGTGTTGCTGCAATAATAATTCTTTCATACAATCCGCTGGATGTGTTCAATGTGGCATTCCAAATGTCATTTTTGTGCGTAGTAGCCATTACTTTGATTATGCCATTTATCAGAAATTTGATGAAAAATAAATGCGAATGGAAATATTTAAGTGGCCTGAAGGATTCTCTTTGTATGTTCATGAGCATAAATCTCTTATTAGCGCCAGTCAGTGCTTATTATTTTAACAGTTTGAGTTTAATTTCGCCAATAGCAAATTTTGTCATTGTGCCTTTTACTGGAGTTGTAATTAGTGTTGCGTTGCTCTCTCTTGTTTTGGATATAGTATTCCCAGTCGTTTCTTCGTTTATTTTTGGTATGCTGGAATATTTATTAGATTTAATGATAGTTATTCCTGAAAAATTGGCTGGATTATCCTTTGCAAATATGCATGTTGCTTCACCGCATTTGTATTTTATTATCTTTTATTATTCAATTATTTTCATATTTTTGGGATATATAAATATTAAAACAATTCACGGCTTAAAAATTGCCTCACTTTTGAGTTTTGGAATAAGCATTTTAATGATTTTTAATGTGACTGCATATTCGGAAGATGCCATATATTTTTTGGATGTTGGTCAAGGAGATTGTATTGTTATAAAGAACAATAAAACAATAACGATGATTGATACTGGTAAGGAATATGTTTTGGATAGTGTTTTGCTCCCATTTATTTATGAGGTCGGAATTGATGAAATAGACGCTTTGATCGTTACTCATTCCGACAATGACCATGCGGGAAGTGTGTATGGGTTGATGGAATATGTTAAGATCGATAGAATTATAATGAATTCAGACGACAGCGAAATTTTTAATAGAATTAAACAAAGAGCCGATTCTTTAGGAGTAAAAGTTGAAAGTGCTAAGGTTGGTGATTTGATATGTAATAATATTATTGTTTTGGGGCCATGTAAGACCTATGACAACACAAATGATAACTCTATTGTGCTAAAAGTGAGCATGCATGGAAATGATATTCTGCTTTTGGGTGATGCAGGAGAAAAATCTTTAAATGATATTTTGGAAGAATATGAAATAGAGGCTGATGTTGTAAAATGTTCGCATCATGGAAGCTATACCCCAATAGCGGCCTACCTTTACAGAACAATGG
>CAVEWD010000159.1:0-2390 GCA_963619195.1 bacterium
TTTATTATAAAAAAATGTCATAAAAAAGGGTATTTTATATTAAGCGCTAATATATATGTATGAAAGTATGAAATATTGGAGGCTGGTATGGATATCAGGTATTATTTGTGGCTTGATTCGATAAAGGGATTATCTAAGCATGCTGCTGCGAAGCTCATAGGTTGCTATGGCAGTGCAAGGAACATTTACGAAAACAGTAGTAAAAGCGAGCTTTTAGAATTAGATGGCATAGGAACTGATGTGGCAAGTAAGCTTTGCAAACATTCTGATTTAAGCATTTTTGATGAAGCCTTGGAGAAACTAGAAAAAGTTAATGCCAAATATATAACCTTTGAGAGTGAACTGTACCCAAGGATGTTAAAGGAAATATTTGACCCGCCTTTGGTGCTTTATTATAAAGGAGAAAACTTGTTTACGGAGCCTATTGTGGCCATAGCCATGGTAGGAGCGAGAAAAAGCAATTTCTATGGAAATTATATTGCTGAAGAGCTTGCGCGTCAACTGGCGTCAGATGGGATAACCGTTGTAAGTGGATTGGCAAAAGGGATTGATCGAGCATCGCATATTGGTGCACTTAAAGCTGATGGCAAAACAATAGGTGTATTAGGAAATGGCATCAATATTGTTTATCCAAAGGATAACAGTGATGTTTATGAAGAAATGCTTAGCTCTCACGGAATGATAATAAGTGAACTTGCACCAGATCAAGAACCTAGCCCATGGTTATTTCCCCACCGTAATCGCATAATTAGTGGTTTGTGTTTTGGTACTGTTGTGGTGCAGGCTGCAAAAAATAGTGGTTCGCTTATTACAGCGCGCCTTGCAGCTGAACAGGGCAGGGAAGTTTATGCAGTCCCTGGGGAGGTAACATCACCGTTAAGCGATGGTACAAATAAACTGATTAAAGATGGCGCAAAACTTGTCAGCTGCTCAGATGATATATTAGAGGATCTTTACAATATAATTAGACCTGTTGTAAAACCTGAAAAGTTAGATAAAAATCAATTTACGAATGATGAAAAAGCAGTATTAAATGCGGTAATCGATGGATTGCAGACATCGGATGCTATTGGAGCTGAATTAAAACTGCCAGCATCAAAAATAAGTGCAATTTTAACATCATTGGAAATAAAAAAAGCTGTAATTATAAAAATGGGAGTTGTTTACGCAACATATCGGAGGTAATCAATGTCTAAAAAACTCGTTATTGTGGAATCACCTGCAAAGGCTAAAACCATAGGAAAATATTTGCCTGATGGGTGTGATGTTATCGCAACCATGGGGCATGTTATAGATTTACCATCTTCGAAATTGTCAATAGATATTGAAAATGGGTATAAGCCTGAGTATAAAGTTATAAAAGGTAAGGCAAAGACACTTAACGAGATAAAAGCTCATATGAAAAAGGCTGATGAAGTTATTCTTGCGACCGACCCCGACCGTGAAGGAGAAGTAATAAGTTATCATCTTGCTAATTATTTAGGGTTAAGCCTTGAAGATAATAATAGAATTGAGTTTCATGAAATAACGCCGGGTGCAATCACTAATGCTATGGCTAATAAAAGAAAAATTGACATGGATCTTGTGGATGCTCAGCAGGCTAGACGTGTGTTGGACAGGCTGGTTGGCTATCAAATAAGCCCAATTCTTTGGAAGAAAATAATGCGTGGGCTTAGTGCAGGAAGAGTTCAATCGGCAACCACAAGAATAATTGTCGATAGAGAAGAGGAAATTAGAAATTTTGTACCTGAGGAATATTGGCCGGTAAGTGTTTTTCTGAAAAAAAAGGATGATGATACAGCCTTTGAGGCTAAACTTACTAAGAAAAATGGAAAAAAATACGAGCCAAGAAATGCCGAAGAGGCAAATGCAGTTAAGCTTGATTTAGAAAATAATGATTATCGAGTAGAAAAAACAACGACATCTAAAAGGAAGAGAAAACCGGCCGCTCCATTTACTACCTCAACCTTACAGCAAGATGCCAACCGTAAATTGGGTTATTCCACCAAAAGGACGATGATGATTGTTCAACAATTGTATGAAGGTTTGGAAGTGAAGGGCAGAGGCCATATAGGTCTTGTTACCTACATTAGAACTGACTCAGTGCGTATTTCTGATGTTGCAAGAGCACAGGCAAAGGAATATATCTGTAATAATTTTGGACAGAATTATTATTCGAATAACACATATGGCAAAAAAGGTAAAATTCAAGATGCTCATGAGGCTATAAGGCCAACAGATATAAATAACACACCTGAAAGTTTAAGAGATTCCCTTAGCAAGGAGCAATATAATCTATATAGCCTTGTATATAAAAGATTCTTAGCTTCTCAGATGAGTGAAGCTGTGTATGATACCACTTCAGCTGATATATTGTGCGGAAGCTACAC
>CAVEWD010000160.1:0-2352 GCA_963619195.1 bacterium
GTTAAAGTAACAAGAGCCGCTACAAAGTAAAGGAAAATTGGGAACACGTCCGCCAAATCATCTACAATGTCGGAAACTGTGCCATATATTTTATAACCCTCTGCTCCGGGTATTTCTCTTCGGGTGTCTAGGGCGTAAATTGGCTGTGTTAATGAGTTCAGGGTTCTTTTTGCTTCGGCTACCTTTTCCTCTGCCTCAGAAATTTTCTCATCCGCTTGGGGTTTGTTCTGGTTATATTCCCTCCAGCCGCTGGTTAATTCGCTTTGAGCGCTGACAATTTTATTTTGAGCTTCATCAAGAGTTTGTTTTGCTGCGCTAAGCTCATCCTCTGCCTTTTTCTTTTGTTCATTGTAGGTGTTTTCTGCATTTTCAAGCTCTGATTTTTTTTCATTAAGTTCATTTTGAGCTGTTTCAAATTGCTCTTTTGCCTCATCAAATTCTTTTTTCTTTGTGGCGTATTCTTCTTCTTTAGCCTCCAGTTGGGCCTTTGCCTTATCAAGCTCCTCCTGAGCACCTTGGGCTGCCTGAACCTTTTCGTTATATTCTTCCCATTTTTCCTTAAGGGCATTGTTGGCATTCACTAAGGCGTAAAGTGCTTCATATTGCTCTTTAGGCAGTGTTTCCTCCAAGGCCGGCAAATTCTCTTCAATTTCATCTATTGTCATGCCCATTTGAGCTTCTGCTGCTTCAATTTGGGGGTCAATTTCCGCTTGAGCTGCATCCAGCTCTTCCTTCGCCTTCTTTAGTTCCTCCAGCTCAGATAGCTTTTCGTTATATTCTTTCCAGCCTGCATCCAGCTTAGTGCGTGCGGCGCTCAATTCGCTTTCTGTCTCGCTTAGCTCCTTTGATTTTTCATCAATCTGTGCTTGCGTCTCGCTAATTTGAGTTTTGCCGCTTTCAATTTGTTCCTTGGCGGATTCAAGCTGTTCTTCAGCTTCCTGTTTTTTCTGGTTATATTCCTTAATGCCGCTGGAATATTTATCTCTTGCCTGGGCCAATTCGCTTTCGCCATTTTCCAGGGTTTGAAGTGCCTGAGCAAGTTCGCTTTTGGCTTCATCTATCTGAGATTGCGCATCATCAATTTTCTTGCCATATTCTTCTTGTATTGCCTTAAGACGTTCCGAGGGTTGATCTGCCAAAAGGGTGGTTAGCTCTTCCTTATGGGCACTTATTAAATTTTTATATTCATCGGAATAAGGGTCAACTCCCTTAGTGTCGTTGAAGGTGATTCGAGCAATCATATAAACATCTGAATCAAAGGCGGACTCATCCACAACAGCATATCCATTTAACTCTCCTGTTCCGGCGGTGGACTGCCCCATATTAATTATGGATAGAAGCTCGCTGGAATTTACAAAGCCCACAATTTTAAAGCTGTGGCTTTTAAGCACGGTGCTTCCGGAGATGTCTTCCTTTTCCGTGAAGTTTATGGTGTCCCCAAGGGAATATTCATCGGAGTAAAATGATGCCAGAGCAATTTCATCCTCACTCTGGGGCATTCTTCCGCTCACCAGTTCATATTGAGAAATTTCCTCTGTTTGCGAAAAAAATCTGATGCTGGTTTGGGTGTTTTCTATCACCACATCTTTAAGATAGCCATATTCTATTTTTTCGCAGCCGGAAAGGGAGTTTATAACCTTAACATTTTCCTCATCTATGCCATAGTCGCCAATAATGCTCATATCAGTAAGATTTAGGCTTTTAAAGTAGTTTTCGCCGGTTATTCTCATGTTCGGTCCTGCCACCTGAAGCCCTACTAAAGCAAAGGAGCCTAAAGCCACCAGACACATAATTGAAAAGAATCGTCCCTTTGATTTAGAAAAGCACTCTTTAATATCCTTCCACAAGGTTTTCTTTTTCACTTTAATCACTCCCTTTACCATTCAATATCCGCAATTTGCTTAGGATTTGGATTTATATCAATTTGCTTTATTGTGCCGTCATGCATTTGAATTACCCTGTCGGCAATGGGCGCAATGGCAGCGTTATGTGTAACTATAACCACTGTAGCGCCCTTCACCCGGCTCATGTCCTGCAGAATTTGAAGAACCTGTTTGCCGGTTTTATAGTCTAAAGCTCCTGTGGGCTCATCGCAAAGCAAAATTTTAGGGTTTTTTGCCACAGCTCTGGCAATGGCTACTCTTTGCTGCTCGCCTCCGGAAAGTTGGGCAGGGAAGTTATCTATTCTTTTTTCCAAGCCCACATCCTTTAATACTTTCACCGGATCCAGGGCGTTCTTCACTATTTCTGCGGCTAATTCCACATTTTCCTTTGCTGTGAGGTTTTGAATCAGGTTATAGAACTGAAACACGAAGCCCACATCATTTCTTCTGTAGTCCGTAAGCTGGGCTT
>CAVEWD010000161.1:0-2302 GCA_963619195.1 bacterium
ATACGGAATTTGACATAGGCACCTCAAGATATAGTATTTTTTATTTTTATAAAAAGCATATTTAGTATATCAGATTGGGCTGTAATTGCAATAGCTTTGAAATTATAATATAAAAATTGTTTAATATTTTGCAAGAATGGCTTATTATGATAGAATGTACGCAAATGTTTTCATAACATTAGCGCCAGGACCACCTGTAATGTTTGAGTGGGCGACGAGGACGGGGTTTATCGAAATACTCGGCGGATGCCCTGCGGTCATACGAAGATCGATAGATAAATGTTAAAACACGCGAGTAATTGTGTGAACAGAGCGTTTATTCTTTCGTGAATATTTTTATGTAAAGCGTAAGGTTTTATGCTTTTGTTTTGTGTATAAAAACGGAGGATGATTATGTGCGGAATAGTCGGATACACTGGCACAAAAAATGCTGTTGATGTTGTTGTTAGCGGCCTTGAAAAACTGGAATATAGAGGATATGATTCAGCTGGAATTGCTGTGCTAGATAAAGGGAAAATTACGGTTGAGAAATATCAGGGAGAATTGGAGGTTTTAAAGAAGCACCTTGCGGTGAGCAAGCTTTATGGAAACACCGCAATCGGCCACACCAGATGGGGAAGCCATGGTGCACCCTCTGATGTAAATGCTCACCCACACACCAGCAATGATGGGCTTGTAACCCTTGTGCATAATGGCATTATTGAAAATTATGCGCAAATAAAAGGAGAGCTCTTAAAAAAGGGCTATGAATTTAAAACGGAAACTGATACAGAGAGTGTGGTTCATTTAATACATTCATTGTATGATGGTGATTTGCTTGACGCAGTTATGAGAGCTGCAGCCATCATAAAAGGTGCATATTCTCTTTGTGTTATGTGTGCAAATGAACCAGGCAGAATTGTGGCTGCAAGGAAGGAAAGCCCTCTTATTATTGGACTTGGTAAAGGTGAAAACTTTGTGGCTTCTGATATTCCTGCTGTGCTTGAATATACAAGGGATGTGTATCTTTTGGATGATGACACCTTCTGCGATGTGACGGCTGATTATGTTAGAATTTATGACAAAAACAAAAATTTGTTGCAAAAGGATGTTTATCATGTTACTTGGGATGCTGCTTCAGCTGCAAAAGGAGATTTCCCTCATTTTATGCTCAAGGAAATTTATGAACAGCCCACTGCTCTTGAAAATACGCTAAGGGGCAGAATTAACAAAGAAGCAAGAGATGTTTATTTTGAGGATTTTGATATTGATGAAAAATATCTCAGCGACATAGATAGAATATGTATTGTGGCCTGTGGAACTGCATATTACGCAGGCTGTGCAGGTAAAGAAATTCTGGAGAGATATTCGGGAATTCGGGTTGATACAGAAATAGCATCAGAATATCGCTATAATGACACAAGAACAAATGAGAAAACCCTTTTTATTGCCATAAGCCAGTCAGGTGAAACTGCTGATACTCGTGAGGGAATGAAGCTTGCCCATAAAAAAGGCGCAAAGGTTTTGGCTATAACAAATGTGGTGGGCAGCAGTGTGGCAAGGGAGGCTGATAATGTGATATACACATGGGCAGGACCGGAAATTGCCGTGGCTTCAACTAAGGCTTATTCAACCCAGGTGCTGTGCATGTATTTGTTGGCGATAAAATTTGGCAAGCTAACAGGTAATGCCACAGATGAGATGTTGAATGAGCTAATTGACGCATGTCTTAAGCTTCCGGAACAGTGCAGAAGAGCCTTGGGAAACGCTGAGGACCTTAGAGAGTTGGCTGATGAGTTTAAAGGACGAACGGATGCCTTTTACATAGGCAGAGGGCTCGATGCCGCCATATCCCTTGAGGGCTCCCTTAAAATGAAGGAAATTTCATATATTCATGCAGAGGCTTATCCCGCAGGAGAACTTAAGCATGGCCCAATTGCACTTATTGAAAAGGGAATGCCTGTGGTTGCTCTTTGCACTCAAATGGGCGAGCTTTGTGAAAAAACCTTGAGCAATATTCAGGAAGTGAACGCTAGAGGGGCTTTCAGTGTGGTTATTACCCAGCGCAGTAGAAATAATTTGGAAAATGAGTATGGCAGGGTTATTTATATCGATGATACGCCAAATGCAATGACAGTGATTCCTGCTGTGGTCAATTTGCAGCTGCTTGCTTATTATGTGGCTGTTGTCAATGGCTGTGATGTTGATAAACCAAGAAATCTAGCTAAGTCAGTTACAATTGAATAAATGTAAAAATATGTGCGGCTGCTGTGCGAAATGCGCAGCAGCTTCTTTATTGTTTTGAAACAAACTCTAAAAATTC
>CAVEWD010000162.1:0-743 GCA_963619195.1 bacterium
GGGAAATATAGTCTGATAATTGATATGGGATGTAAGGTTTTAGATATTTCAATATGGTCGCAAGATGGGATTCTTTTTCGAAAAGAGGCTATCTTAGGCTTAGACGATCTGCTTTGTGATGTTTTTGATTCGGTTTATAAGCAGTGTAATCTTCACTTATTTAGCGATGGCGAGGAGTATATACTTAATAATATGCTGAGCAAAGATATAAAGTTAAACGAACTTCCAAGATATGACAAATATGTCGGGCAGCTTGATAAAGTTAAATCGGAGATTATTAATGGCGAAGAAGTTTACGCACAGATGCAAAAACATCTTTCACAAGTAAAAGATGAATTAACGTCTTTTATGAAGCAACAACCGCAGGACATTTTGGAAGAGATTAAATCCAATGGAATAGTAGTAACCGGGAAAATGTGCAAATTACCGTGCTTTGAGGAGATGCTGGAAAGACAAAGGAAACTTTGGAACATTGATTTTTCGGTTGTGGCATGGAGCAAGCCGAACGAAAAAGAGTGGGTTCAAATAAGCTTGCAATAATGTAACGCAGACTTTGCACTATTGTTAATGTGACTTAAGAACAAATGGAGAATTTTAGATGAAACCGTGTATTGCTGATGACGATTTAATATACGCTTATAAAGAACAGTGGTTAACGGGATTTGCTCCTTGCTTTGATAAGGATGTTTATTCGTTGGCATGTTGCAAAGGAAAAAAGAACGGAGGCGGACTGAGGGATTTGG
>CAVEWD010000162.1:753-2300 GCA_963619195.1 bacterium
AAAAACTTCGCTAAAGGAAAAAACATATGGGTGCTCAGTATAGCTGGTGCTGACATTAAGGCGAATGAAAATAATAAAACAGGTATTGATTATAATCCTGGAGATATGATTAGCATTGCAAAAGTAACGGATGTTAAGAGCTGGAAAGAATATTCAACGGAATTTTCGGTCTCAGAACGCCGCGATTCAATATATTTTTATGAAAATGGTAAGATGGTATGGCGTGCTAATAGGTATTCAGATCATCCTGATGGAAAATACATAGAAACTGATTGCGAGACGATGGTGGCAAATTATACAGAGTATAAGCAGATACTTGTATCGGAGGAGTTCTATATATTTGATGCTGGGTATAAAGCTTGTTATGACATAAAAAGGGGTTTTTCTGTTTGGAAAAATAATCCAAACGTTTTGAGAAACTATTTGAGGAATCATCCAAAGTGTATTAGACTTGAATCAAAAAGTCCGTTTGCATAGGGGGACGCATGAAAATTATCTTATCGAGAAAAGGATTTGATTCCGAAAATGGAGGATGCGCAAGCCCAATATTTCCTGATGGCACTATGATATCACTACCAATTCCTGATGCCTCTGGTGTTCCCTATGACAGACTGAAATATAAAGATAAAAGTTATTGGCAGATATGGAAGGAATTAAATGACAGTGGTGCTGACGAGAGAAAAAGAGCGCATTTAGATCCCGACATAAGGGAAATTGCTCGAATCGATAAAATTCAAAATTGGAACCCAATATTTGGACAATGTGGTGCGGCACAAACGCATTTGAGTAATGAAGGCGTTTGTAAGGGTGATGTCTTTCTTTTTTTTGGGTGGTTTAGAAACGTTGAATTAATTAATGGTAGGATTGTTTATGTAAAGGAATCCCCTGATAGGCATATTATATATGGTTATCTTCAAGTGGGGAAAATAGTTACGGGCGAAGATAGGCACAATTACGATTGGCATCCACATGCAGAAGATTATAAAGTAAAAAATAATACAATGTATGTAGCCTCCAAAAGTTTAATTGTTGATGGAATGGATACAGGTAGACCTGGTGCGGGTGTTTTTGATTTTTCGGACAAATTAGTGTTAACTAAAAAAGGCTATAGTCGAACACGTTGGGAATTGCCGGAATTTTTTAAGGATGTTCGTATTTCACAACATTCTAAAGATTCTTTTAAAGACGGATATTTTCGTAGTAATTCAAGAGGACAGGAATTTGTCATTTCTGAAGATGAGCGAGTTACTAAATGGGCTCAAAATATTATATATGGAAATTAGCCTCATGTTTTCGATTGTTAAAGAGCATGTGAGCATAGCGACAAGCATATCACGATGAGAAACAAAAATGTATTTATCTTTGAAAGCAAGGATATAAGTAATCTGACGCTGCAATTTTACCCCAAGCTTGATGAATACATTTTGGGAGATTGCATTTTTGTGGGAGGTTGTATCGGTGCTGACAAAGCAACGCATGTGTACTTAATATCAGGGCTGCAAATCACACATAGAATTCCTCCATTGTGTTTAAACAAATGCAGCCTA
>CAVEWD010000163.1:0-2298 GCA_963619195.1 bacterium
CCGCTACAGTAGGCACAGGAAATATTGTTGGAGTTACCACAGCAGTTGTGGCAGGCGGTCCCGGTGCAGTATTTTGGATGTGGCTGTCCGCATTTTTCGGAATGATGACAAAATTTTCTGAAATTGTTTTAGGAATGTACTACAGAAAAAAGGATACCAATGGAGAATATAAAGGCGGAGCTATGTATTTTCTTGAGGAAGGGCTCAAGAATAAAAAAGGAATTGGATTCTTAGCTAAACCTTTAGCCATATTGTTCGCATTTTTCTGCATGTGCGCTTCCTTTGGTATAGGAAACATGTCCCAGGTTAATTCTATATCCGAGAGTATGCTTTCCGGATTCAATGTTCCTTTGTTAATTACAGGCATAGCTATTGCAGCAATAACCGGATTAGTGATCCTAGGCGGTCTTAAAAGAATTGGAAGCTTTTGCGAGATGCTCGTGCCTTTTATGAGCATATTCTACGTTGCTTGTTCACTTATTATAATTGGAATGAATTATAAGCTGATTCCTCATGCGTTATCCGGTGTTTTCCAAAACGCATTTCGTTTCAAAGCCCTTGCAGGAGCTGCCGCAGGAATACTTTTTAAAAACGCTGTAACCTGGGGTCTTAAAAGAGGAATTTTCTCAAACGAAGCAGGCTTAGGTTCTTCAGTTATGGCCCATGCCTCCAGCGGAGAGAAAGAACCTGTTAAACAGGCTATGTGGGGAATTTTTGAAGTTTTTGCCGACACAATAATAATATGCACCATGACGGCACTGATTATTCTTACAACGTCCTTTAACATAAATAATTCTAATCTGCCGATTATGTCTCAAGATGAAATGTTAGCCTCCGCAAAAAAAACAGAGCAAGTAGCGGTATATTCCGATGGCGCTTCAACACTCGATAGGATTGACCTTATAGAAAACTCTCCATTTGAAGTTGAACTACCCAACGGCAAAACAATAACTTCATTTTCACGCGTGATGAAGTACTATATCGATGGCGATGGGAATTTTACAATGGAACAGCTAAATGGCGCTGCATTGATGACGATAGCCTTCCAAAACACCTTAGGTGAATGGTCGGCCAAGATACTTTCCATTGCAATTATGCTCTTTGCCCTTTCTACAGTTATAGGCTGGTCAGTTTACGGGCTGACTGCCACGCAGTATTTGTTCAAAAATAAGGCTGTGGCCATTATTTATAAGCTTCTATTCATTGCCGCAATAGTTATTGGTTCCATCACAAAGCTGGAATTTGTTTGGAACATTTCTGACACATTTAATGGACTAATGGCAATTCCAAATCTTATTGGGGTGCTCCTACTATCACCACTTGTGATCAAAATAACTAAAAACTACATCAACAGAAAATTTAAAGGCAGTAATGAAGAAGCTATGCTTTCTGCATATGAATAAATTATAAAATAATTTAGGCTCTAAAGTAGTTTATGTTTTAGAGCCTTTATTTTTGAGTATTTTTTATGGTTATCATTGACTAACCACAGCTTCTTTGTGTATAATCACGTCATTGTCATGAGGGAGTAATTGACGAATCATCGTGGCAAGTCAACACACTGACCAGTTGGTCTGGCTTGCCTTAATTAATGAGACTCATACAGGTTTTCCTGTGTGTGTCTTTTTTTTAGGAGTTTTTTATGAGCACAACAGAATTATTTATTTTAGCTATAGGCCTTTCGATGGATGCTTTCGCAGTTGCGATTTGCAAGGGATTATCATTAAAAAAGGTCACATTAAAGCATTCGGCTATAGTTGGAGCCTGGTTTGGTGGATTTCAGGCGTTAATGCCAACCATCGGATACCTTCTAGGCGTTAATTTCACCCATATAATACAGCGTTTTGACCACTGGATAGCTTTTGGTCTGCTTGCATTGATTGGAGTTAACATGATAAGAGAATCAAGAGAAAAGGATGAGAACGAAACAACGGATGCATCTCTTGGGTTTAAAACGATGCTATTAATGGCAATTGCAACAAGCATTGATGCACTGGCAGTTGGTGTTACATTTGCATTTTTGGAAGTTAACATTGTGATGGCTGCCTCATTTATAGGGATTGTTACATTCACTTGTTCATTCATAGGGGTAAAAGTGGGAGCTGTGTTTGGAGAAAAATATAAAAGCGCAGCAGAACTTACCGGAGGCCTTATTCTTATAGGCATAGGTTTAAAAATCCTTCTGGAACATTTAAACATAATAAGTTTCTAATCTGATTATGGCATTAAGTAAAAAATTAATGCCATAATCATTTTATTTTATCTATTAATGTGGTATATTAGCACGATAAGGTATAT
>CAVEWD010000164.1:0-2291 GCA_963619195.1 bacterium
GCCTTATACTATGCATCAAAGCTTCTGTTGATGAGGAATATAAATCGCTTCTGCCAACGCAGGAATGGAAAAGTGTGTCTCCACTGAAAAGCACTTTATCTTTTTCGTTGTAGTAGCTAAGCCCTCCCGCCGTGTGTCCAGGGGTGGATATCACCTTAAACTCAAGTTCTCCAAAGGTGATGATATCGCCATCTTTAATTAATTCAAGGGGCGGAAATTCCGGGGCAGTGAAGGTAACTCCCACCACATAAGCCCCATCTTTTGTGCAGTCAAACAAAAGGTCGGTGTCCTCCTTTGACATATAAGCTTTTACGCCGTATTTTTCACAAAACTCAGGTGAGCCCAAAGCATGGTCAAAATGGCCGTGGGTTAATAAAACTGCCTTCACATTAAGGTTATTTTCGCTGATATAGCGCTCTATGTCATCATGGTATATTGCAGGGTCAATTATAACCGCATCGCTTCCCTCAGAAGCAACGTAGCAATTTGTGTGAAGCATTCCTATTTTAAAACATTTAATTTTCATTTTTATTTCTTACTCCCTTATAAAAATCTGTCAGAAGCTGTGCACATTCCAGCTCGCATATGCCTCCATATACTTCCATTTTCCGTGCCGCAGAAGCGTTTAAGAGATTAAAGGCGCTTCCAAAGGCTCCAAAGGACATATCATAAGCCCCGAACACCACCTTCTTTATGCCGCTTAGAATTATTGCTCCGGCACACATAGGGCAGGGCTCCATGGTGACATAAATTTCGCATCCCTCAAGGCGCCTTCTTCCCATTAAGGAAAGAGCGTTGTGTATAAGCTTAATTTCCGCGTGCATAAGCGGGTTTGCGTCCGCCTGAGTGGTGTTGTGGGCTGAGGCAATGACTTCCCCGTTTTCCACCAACACTGCCCCCACAGGAGTTTCTCCTAATTTAAAGGCTTTATTGGCTTCTTCTATGGCCTTTTTCATGTAGCTTTGCATTAATTAAAAAATCCTTAATTATCTTTAAGTTTAATAGCTTTATGTTAGAATAACAGTAGCTATCTCATGTGGCATTTATGAGGCTTATGCCTGAAAATCTAATTTACAAAAGCAGCGGTTTTATGCTTTCTGTTCATAAAAAATTGAGTGAACACCTTCAAGGGTTACTCTCATGAGGGTAATTATAGCATTTGAGAGTTGTCTACAAAAACAAAATGGCTTTAATTTAACAAAAAACCGCACTACACTAACTCTTATAAACATCTATGAACAGGGTTGTTCATAATTTTGATGAAAAAAGTTGTAATTTTGAATGAGAGCAATCTCCAAAAAAATAAAAATGTTGTTAAAATGGCTTTGTTAAGGCATTTTCAAACCAAAGCAACAAAAATTGTACCTTTTTGAAGTTAGAACACAAACCTGTCAACAAGTTGTTGATAACTTTAATATGTGTTGATAAATAAAATGGACAATGATAGAAAAGTGTATTAAATTGGGATTTTTTAAAGGGGTTTATAAACAATTTGATTAAATACAAAAATTAATGATGTTCGAAACATTGAAAATATAAAGGAGCAAGACTGCAAATGGAAAACGAAAACAAAAAACAAAAAAAGAAAGGCAGCTTCATCGGCCATGTGCTGAGAGTTATTGCTCTGGTGGTGATATTAGCCGGAGTTTTGGCAGTGGCACTGGATGAATATTATATAGACTTTCTTTGGTTTAAGGAAGTGGGCTTTACTGATGTGTTCTTTAAGTCACTCACCACTCACCTTAAGCTTGGTTTACCAATTTTTGCGGGAATGTTTATTATTCTCTCGGTTTACTTTAAACTGCTTACTCTTTCCGGAGGGAGGGCCTATGTGGTAGAAGGAGAGAAGAAGCATTCATTTTTAAAGGGAACTCTTCCGTTTTTGATTTCCTTCGTTATTTCATGCTTTTTCGCCGTTGTAAGCACATCGCTCTTGTGGTATAAATTCCTGGAATTTAAAAATAGCGTGGACTTTGGCGACACTGACCCTGTGTTTGGCCTTGATATATCATTTTATATGTTCAAGCTGCCGTTTTTGAAGGCTCTTATTGGTCTACTGTTTATGGTGGTGCTGGTTTTGTTTGTGGCCACAGCATTTTATTCGCTTTTGGTAATTATGCAAAAGAGCAATGGTGAAAAAAGATATGTCAAAAGCCTTGATGAAGGCGAGGAAATCAGCGTTAAAGGCTTTTTTGCAAGAATGTGGGGCTCCTTTAGAGTTCAAATGACACTTTTTATATCTCTTATGGCAGTTTTTGGAGCAGCATATTTCTATGTTAAAAGGTTTGAAT
>CAVEWD010000165.1:0-2291 GCA_963619195.1 bacterium
TGCAAGAGCGATAGTTGACCTTATCAAAGAAGAAGGCGGCAACGCTTTTTTAACTGACTGTAATACGCTGTACCCCGGCAGCCGAAAAAATGCTCTCGAACACATGGAATGTGCATGGCAAAATGGATTCACACCATTAACGGTTGGATGCCCTATAATAATTGGAGACGGTTTAAAAGGTACAGATGATATAGAAGTCCCAGTTATTGGTGGTGAATATGTTCAAACAGCAAAAATAGGTCATGCGATAATGGATGCAGATATATTTATCAGCTTAACACATTTTAAGGGACACGAAACGGCAGGGTTCGGAGGCGCATTAAAAAACATAGGCATGGGATGCGGCTCTAGAGCAGGGAAAAAAGAACAGCATTGCAACGGTAAACCCCATATTAATTTTGATCTTTGCAAAGGCTGTCGAAGATGCATGAGAGAATGCGCAAACAATGGCCTTGAATACAATACAAATTTAAAGAAAATGACAATTAACGAAACAAATTGCGTTGGTTGTGGTAGATGTTTAGGTGCGTGCAATTACGATGCAATCAGTTTTAAAAATTACGCCGCAGCTAAAGAACTAAATTGCAGAATGGCAGAATATGCAAAAGCTGTATTATATGGCAGGGATAATTTTCATATTTCTCTTATAGTAGATGTTTCGCCAAATTGCGATTGCCATAGTGAAAATGATTCACCAATTTTACCTAATATTGGCATGTTTGCTTCATTTGACCCGTTAGCACTCGATCAGGCTTGCGTCGACGCATGCAATAATTCGAAACCAATGTCAAACAGTCAACTTTATGATAATATGGGAAAAAATGATTTTATTGACTACCACGATCACTTCAAAAACACAACTTCCGAATCTGAATGGACAAGTTGTCTAGAACATGCAGAAAAAATAGGGTTAGGCAATAGAGCTTATGAGCTTATTAAGGTTGAATAATCACTCTCGACCTTCATGACGCATGCGATGTTTCTCGATACACATTCAAGCGATTAAAAGGAGAGATACATGAAATATTGTAGTACACGAAATAAAAATAATATTAAAAAATCAGCTTATGCCATCCTAAACGGTATTGCAGAGGATGGAGGCTTGTTCGTCCCAGATGATCTTTCAAGTATTCACTTTGAATTCGAAGATTATATAGGGCAACCATACAATTATATAGCAAAAAAAATTATCTCAAGTTTCTTTACTGATATTGATAGAAACTTAATTTCGCGAGCAGTAGATAAGGCTTACTGTGAATCAAATTTTTCGGATTGCGATATTTTTCCAGTGGAATGTTTTAACAATCTTGCAGTTTTAAATCTTACCACAGGGAAAACCTTAGCATTCAAAGATGCAGCATTATCAATTTTGCCTCATTTAATGAATATCGCAATAGATGATGAAAAATACAAAAAAATATTAATACTTACTGCCACATCGGGGGACACCGGCAAAGCAGCAATGGAAGGATTCAAAAACATTGATAATATTGATCTTATTGTATTTTACCCATACAAAGGTGTTTCTGAATTTCAACTCAAACAGATGCTTACAACCGATGCGATTAATGAATATGCATTTGCAATAAACGGCAATTTTGATGATGCACAGTCTGCAGTCAAAGAAATTTTTACAGATGAAAATTTTAAAAACAAGATAGCGCAAATGGGAATTCATTTCTCCTCTGCGAACTCAATAAATATTGGAAGACTTGTCCCACAAATTGTTTATTATTATCATGCATATTCGCAACTTGTGAAGAAAAAAATAATAAAGATGGGTGATAAAATTAACATATCGGTCCCAACAGGAAATTTTGGCAACATATTAGCAGGTTATTATGCCTTCAAAACAGGACTACCTGTAAATCAATTAATATGTGCGTCAAATGAAAACAACGTGTTAACTGATTTCTTTAATGCTCATGAATATGACGCAAATAGACCTTTTGTAAAAACGATTTCCCCGTCGATGGATATTTTAATATCAAGCAATTTAGAAAGATTAATTTTTGAATTAAATGAAAGAAATGACATAGAAACTGCCGAATATATGTCGCAATTAAAAGCTATCGGGAGATATAAAATAAAAAAATGCACACAAGATATTGAAATGTTTAAAGCATACTTTGCCACTGAGAAAGAAATATTAGATACCATCAAAGAATTTTATAATAAATATGGCTACCTAATTGATACACACACGGCTACGGCTGTCAGTGCGATCAATAAATATCACACAGAATACTTTGAAGATAGCTGTTTTGATTTAATTCTTTCAACTGCTAGCC
>CAVEWD010000166.1:0-2274 GCA_963619195.1 bacterium
CCCTACCGTATTAACATGGAGTTTGATATTTTTAACACCCATTTTTTTAATGAAGGCATCTGCAAGAATTATAATTTGAGCATCTGCTAAAGGAGAATATGAACCTATAAGTTCACATCCAAACTGATGAAATTGGCGCATTCTTCCTTTTTGCGGATTCTCTGCTCTATAACAGCTGGTAAGATAAAACAGTTTTACCGGCTGTGGCTCACTTGCCATTCCGTTTTGAATGTATGCTCTAATTGCAGGAGCCGTGCCTTCAGGCTTTAGCGTGAATGAGCTCTTTTCGTTTCTGGCAAAAGTATACATTTCCTTTTTTACGATATCTGTCCCCTCGCCAACGCCCCGTACAAAAAGATCTGTGTACTCAAATTCAGGTGTACGTATTTGTTTAAATCCATATTGACAACAAAGCTCTTTTGCAGTTTTTTCAATCTTTTCCCATAAAGCTATTTCATTAGGAAGTATATCTTTAGTTCCCTTTGGTGCTGTTAGTTTCATATTATCTCCATATCGTAATTAAAATTTATTTTTATATTTCTGCCTTCGTATCCAAGCTTTAATGCTATTATATATTTCTTTGCCAAACATTAACAAAAATCCAAACATAGCAGCTACAATAGACAGCTTTACCGTTGTACTGCCAAGAATGAACTGAAAAATAAGAAATGCCACATCTATATATGCTAAATATTTAACTTTAACGGGCAAAACATAAAATAAGTAGAGCTGTTCATTTGGGAACAGCATTGCAAAGGCAAGAAACAATGACAAGTTGATATATTCACCTGTATACTTTCCTCCCCAAGCCATAGCTGCAACTATTGTACAAAGCATACATAAAAAATAATATGCATTAAATTTAAATACACCCCAGCTGTTTTCAAGCGCACTGCCTATAAAATAGTATAAATATGCCCAAAATATAAAATTTATAATCGAACTGTTTTCCGGAATAAATATAAAACTCACCAATCGCCATATTTGTCCCGCCAAAACTCCAGTTCGATCAAGATATAAATATCCTATTATATTTGCGCCTAGTACATAGTGCATTACATAAACAATTGATGTTAAAATGCACACATGAAGCATTAAACTCTCTACCCCAAAACGCGGATATTTTCTTTCTAACTTTTCAAGAAATTTCAATTTCATCCTCTCAATAAAACATATACCTGTCAAACGTAACATTGATTTTTATAAAAGCGTGCAACACTGCTAAATTTCCAAGTAGCCCTTTAAAACCTTCAAAGTGTTCCACACTCCATCAATATGACTTCTTTCGTAACCATGGCTGGCGTAAACTCCAGCACCAATTAAGCCATGTCGAATATCAGCTCCAGCACTTAAAGTTGCTTCAACATCTGAGCCATAGTGCGGATATATATCAACCGCATAATCAGCACATTCCCTTTGCGCTGCATCAATAAGTTTACCTACCACGTTATAGCTATAAGGACCATGAGAGTCTTTAGCACAAATTGATACCTGTTTTTCTGTGCATTTCAACCCCTCACCAACGCATCCCATATCAACACTTATTGATTCAGTGACACCACAAGGGACAGACCCAGCACCACCATGTCCAACCTCTTCATAAACTGTTATGTGAGCATATACCCTTCTTTTTAGTTCAACATTATTGTCTTTGATATACTTCGCAAAGCCTAACAATATACCAACAGAAAGTTTGTCATCCAAAAAACGGCTTTTTATATAACCTGAAGATGTTACTCGAGAACGAGGCTCAAAACAAACGATATCCCCTACCTCAATGCCTAATTTATGCACATCATTCTCTGAATTTACATCTTCATCTAAAACAGCTTCTGTAGTATCAAAATCACGCTTCTTTTCACCATACTCACCGTTAACATGCACAGAAGCGTTTATTAGCTGCATAGTACCTTCTACTATTTTACCGCATCTTGTGTATACTCTAAGGTTTTCTGCCTCTGCGTTTTCTGCACGCATCCCCCCTAGGTTTGTCAGGCGCAATCGCCCATTATTTTTTATTTCAGCAACCATTGCGCCGAGGGTATCCGTGTGAGCCTGCAACAAAAGCGCATCATCAGAATCTTTTCCGCCAAAATCGACAATTACTCCACCCTTTTGAGTGAATTGTGCTTGCATACCAAGTTGCTCAAAAGCATCTTTAACCCATTGCGCAGCTTTAGCTGTATAACCAGAAGGACTGTCAATTGCAAGTAGTTCTAAAGTTTTTTTTGTACTAAAATCAGCATATGATCTATCCATAATTTGTTAATTCTC
>CAVEWD010000167.1:0-2245 GCA_963619195.1 bacterium
CATAGGTATTTTCGCGGATTTTTTTCATCAGTTCAACATTGGCAATCTGAACAGCAGTGGGTTTTCTGTTTGAGCTTTTATCGGCAGAAGCTTTTGCGGTCTTTGCCTTGGCTCCCTGTGCTTTTTTAGACTGCTTGTTATACATTACTTTTGTTTATGGCACAAGACAGTTTTGTGCCTCGGATTGTCAAAAACCTCCGTGACGGCGCTTCTGTTTTGCACCGTCACGGAGGCTTTTTGTAGTTAAAACCGTTTCATGAGCTTACTTATAAGCAGTTCTCGCCTTCGTCGAATTCACTGACAACCTTACGTCCATTTTCCGTCTTTCCAGACTTCCATTACAATAGGTTGAGTTCCATGCTCTATGGCGAAATCCAAAACGCCACCCCTAAATGTCAAATCCCAATCATCCGCATCGAGAGCTTCTTCGAAATCGTCAAAATCCTCGAAATTAGCAAATTTTGCAATAAATGCAACTTCCGGCAGGACGGCAATTCCGAGCTCCTTAGCCTTTTTCATTTTAGAGGAATTGGAGTTGACATCATTGCAAATGAGATAATCTGTATTCTTGGATACCGTATCACTTACAGTTCCGCCGGCATCTTCGATGAACTTCACAATTTCATCTCTGCTTTCAAAGAATTTTAACTTACCTGTCACGACAAAGTTCAATCCGTTACAATCTTCTGTTTTGATGGTGGTGGTATTGGAATATCTGGCAATCATTCTTTTGCCATCTTTGATTTCGGTATACAGGCATGGGCCGACCTCTCCCTCAAAGCCATAAACATGCTCGATTCTTCCTTCTTCAATGTCTCCGTCCATGGCATCGAAAGCTTTTTCGAAATCAGCAACCACCGCTTCACGAGACCACGTTTCAACAGCCTCCCAGTCCAAGTGGGCGATGTCTGCCTCATTCAAGAGAGCGATTAACTCCCTTGCAAAATCAGAATATTCATCTTCTTCTTTAGGGGGATAGAAGGTTTCGATTTCCCATAAAATGATAGCAACGAGCCATGCAGAGATGGAGTTCATATCTGCAAAATAGGGCAGACTCCAATTTTCCCCACCATCAATAATTTCTGTTTCTCCGGACGGAAGTTCAATTACCATCTTATCCGAGAACTCGCCGTCTTTTACATTTCTGAACTTAATCCCAAGACCGGTCAACACGTCAAACAGCCTCTTGTTTTTAATGTTAAATGTCAGGAAGCTGCTGTCACTTGAATTCGTGACAAAATCCGTTCTGAACTTCATTTATTTATCCTCCTTGAATATTTTACGTTCTTCTTTGTTGCAGAAAACAAT
The DNA here is from genome assembly GCA_963619195.1 of bacterium. Classification (GTDB taxonomy): domain Bacteria; phylum Bacillota; class Clostridia; order Eubacteriales; family Anaerofustaceae; genus RUG14186. Next base: position 1,309 of record CAVEWD010000167.1, read on the forward strand.
TTCCGGCAGCAGCGGACAACCGCCTTTACACAAGTCCTGATGCTTGCATCCGGGGCAAGAGTTTTTCAGTTGTTTTCTGAAGCGCTCGAAGGTCTCACTGTTCCAGCCGTCTTCAATGCTCATAGGGTTAAGCTTAACTGCAAATTGACGCTTCTGGTCAAAACTGCACGGCAGCAACGTCATATCCGAATCAATATAACAGCTGAAACGTGCCCCTTCACAGGTGTCTAATGACTGCGGTAGGATGTGTTTGCAAAATCTTATAGCGCCCGGAACATTACAGCTATCCAAACCCACTTTGTAAGGATGCACATTGTCAACTTCTGCGAAAAAGCTCGCCACTTTAGGGTCTTCGATATGTAAAACATTTTGTTGTGTCCCTTGACCGGCCGGCTTGTGGAGCAAAAAGACGATTGCATTTATTCCTTCGGGGAAATTATCGTTGTGAAGTCGTTCTATCGCTTCGTCGATCGTGTTTTTTCCCAAGACATAGTGAATGTTCGTTTTTACGCCGGCATTTAGCAGCATTTTGACAGCGCTTATAGTGTAATCACTTCTATACCAGCTTACAGCAACAGCACCGCAATACTTTTTACATATCCGTGCAATCTCGGGAGTCATGCCATAACCAGATGTGGTAAAATTCGGCACAATATCATTTTCACGGCATATTTTGAGCAGTTCTTCAAAATGTTCATGCTGATCAGGGTCACCTCGGCCACCCAATGCAAACTGGTTTGATTTATGTCGGCATTGCTCTGCGATCCAGCGGAAATTATCAACCGACATATTAGGCTTTTCGATTGTTAAGCCGCTTTGATAACAACCGATACCGGCTTTTACACATAAACCCGTTTTTCCGTGAATACAGTGCCCCATAACACCGACATCTATGAGATTAGGGAACGATCCCATAAAAGGATCTACGCCGGTATCT
>CAVEWD010000168.1:0-1626 GCA_963619195.1 bacterium
GAGGTAAGTCTTGTGGCCATATCCACCAATTCGCTGTCCATTGCTTCATCATAATAGGGGCTTGGCACCACACCGTTAAAATATTGCTTTGTCATGGACATGGTTCTGTTAACCAAATTTCCTAAAATATTAACCAACTCGCCATTGGTACGCTCGATTAAAAGCTCGTAGGTCAAGCTGCCGTCCTGAGCAAAGGGCATTTCCTTAAGCAAATAGAATCTCACCGCATCGCAGCCAAAGAATTCCACCAAATCGTCGGCATAAACCACATTACCCTTTGACTTACTCATTTTGCCGTCTCCCACCAAAAGCCATGGGTGACCAAACACCTTCTTTGGAAGCTCCACTTCCAGTGCCATAAGCATTATAGGCCAATATATGGTGTGAAAACGAAGAATATCCTTCCCAATGAGGTGCACATCAGCAGGCCAATATTTCTTGAAGTTTTCGCCATATTCTCCATCAACATCATAACCCGGGAAGGTGATGTAGTTTGAAAGAGCATCTATCCAAACATAAATAACGTGCTTGGGGTCAAAGTCCACTTGAATGCCCCAATCAAAGGAGGTTCTTGAAACGCAAAGGTCCTTAAGACCCGGTCTAATGAAATTGTTGAGCATTTCATTTTTTCTGCTTTCAGGCTGAATAAACGAAGGATGGCTTTCAATGTATTCCTCCAGCTGCTTTTGATATTTCGAAAGCTTAAAGAAATAAGCCTCCTCCTTGGCATACTTCACCTCAGCTCCGCAATCAGGGCAGCGCCCGTCCTTAAGCTGACTTTCTGTAAAGAAGGACTCGCAGGGCTCGCAATACATTCCCTCGTATTCTCCCTTATATATATCCCCCTGCTCATAAAGCTTTCTGAAAATCTTTTGAACCTTTTTCTCATGCTCTGGGTCTGTGGTGCGAATGAACTTGTCATAGCTGATGTTCATTATGTCCCAGTTGCGTCTTATTTCCGCAGCTGTTCTATCCACAAATTCCTTTGGAGTAATGCCTTCATTTTCCGCTTTTGTCTGTATTTTCTGGCCATGCTCATCGGTTCCTGTTTGAAAATAAACATCTCTGCCAGCAAAACGCATGAAACGCGCTATGGAATCACCTAAAACTATTTCATAGAGATTTCCGATATGTGGTTTTCCTGATGTATACGCAATTGCGGTTGAAATATAATATGGCTTCTTTTCCATTTTTCAACCCCCTTCTTATATTTATATACTTTTATACTGCCTTACATTATAATACATTAATCAAAACATAAAAACATTCTTTTAAGCTTTTGCATTGAAAAGTGAATCAAGAAATATAAAGGCAAACTTTCTGTTGAATTTTTATTATTCAATTTTCGGGGATAAAAAAATAAAAATTAAAAAAATCAAGCTGCATGTTCGATAAAGTTCGATAATATTTTTCATTTTTCAGTTTTTTCATATTGACATTGCATCACTATTATGCTATTTTATTATGCATGCAACATGAAAGTAAGAATTTACTTTGTTGCGTTTCGGACAAAGCTCAGTCCGTAGCCGCTAAGATGCGGCACAATGTTTATTTCGAGTGAAAAGACTAAAGCCCTTTTATAAAAACGAATCTACTCCGAAATTTCCGTTTTTAAGTCTTGAGCCC
>CAVEWD010000168.1:1636-2218 GCA_963619195.1 bacterium
GGTAGATGTTTAATGCTCTCCTTTAGCATCGAGTCATTTCAGCAGCATAAATCTGAAATGACCAGAAAATTACAGCAGACGTGAATCTGCTTTTTTTATTATAAAAGGCTCTTTTCTGATGTCACCAGTCTGAAAAGAGCCTTTTAGTTTAATTAACTAGATATTTAATAGATGTTAATTTCCTTGAGCCACTGTTCAACTTCTTCCATTGAGGCTCCTGAAGAAAATCTTTTTCCTTCCATCCATTCACCGCCCAAGCTGCTCTCCTTAAGTAAATTAGCACTATCGCCAACCCCGGAACTTGCAGAAGTGCAGAAGGGCACAACTTTTTTACCCGTGAAGTCGTTGTTTTCTATAAATTCACCCACAGGCCATGCAGCAATTCCCCACCAAATAGGGTAACCCACAAAAACAGTTTCATAGCTCTCCCAATCATCTGGCGTTGCACTCACCAAAGGCACTTCTCTCTTGCTTTCGTCAGCATGTTCAACACTCACCCTGCTCGATTCATTGTTCCAGTTTAAATCATCATTGGTGTATAAGCTTTGAGGTACCAACTCAAAAATGTCGGCATTCATCACC
>CAVEWD010000169.1:0-2186 GCA_963619195.1 bacterium
GTCCGTTTTGAGGTACAACAACAGCAAAAAACCTTTATTTAGTGCAATTATGTTATTCAATGTTACATTTTAATGTGTTATAATGGTATTGTAAAAAATTATTATTTTTTCACTTCCTATTCATATAAAATCCCGAACGAAATTAGCACTCTTTGGAGTGCTTTTTTCGTATAAAAGACGAAATGGAACGAACAAAACACTTTTGCAATGCTCCAAACTGTTCTAATCTCACCTCGGAACGGTATTGTGACGAACACAAGTACATTCAAGAGGAACAAGAGCGGAAAAGAGCAGAATATTTAAGTAAAAGAAAAGACGGACACAAGCTCAATTCGAGACAGAGGGGTTATTCTTCGAGGTGGGATAAATATTCCAAGTGGTTTTTATCACAGCCTCAAAATCAATTGTGCGCCCTCAGGCTTGATGATAAATGCGCAAGAGTGGCTCAATGTGTAGACCACATAAAACCACCTTCGAACGCAAGAGACCCTTTATTTTGGGATAAGAATAACCACCAGCCAGCTTGTATTCATTGTAACTCCGTGAAGGGGCATACAGAGTTAAAAGGCAAATTCAAAGTAGGTGATTAAATGGCACAGAACGCACAATCAAGTGATGTTCTTACAAGACACGTAACAAAGGCTGAAAGAAAAATGCGCAAAGAGGGGGAAGAGGCTTTAAAGAGTGATAAAGCTATTAAAGTATCTTCTGCGGTTGTAAATAATCCAAATGCTTATAAATATTTCAAACGTTTAATTGATATATTTAAGGATATAGACCTCAATGACGCATTCTATGAAAATGTATTAAACAGATACGCAATTTTATTATCAGAGTGTGATAAACATTCAGCGGAAATTCAGAAACAAGAGGAAATGATTGCAGAGCTTGATAATGACCATGAGGAAATGACAGCGGCACAATATTATGCAGTCCGAACTGAAATGGTTAAAACTCTTAATAAAACAGAAAGTTTATTAGGAACTAAACGCAATCAATTATTGGCAATCGAAAAAGAAAACCTTTTGACAGCTCAGGCAAAGCTCAGAGCAGTACCAAAAGAGAAAAACAAAGAGAAATTATCAGCAATCGAGGAATTTAGAAAGAAATACAGTTAATGTTTAAACGAAAGTTGGCAAATAAAGCTATTGACTTCATAGAGTTGTTAAAGCTTACAGGAGACTTCTATGGACAACCTATGAAATTAATGCAATGGCAAAGGGAAGTTATAGGAAAAGTTTACGGCACTGTTGACGAGAGCGGCAAAAGACAATATAAGAGTGCTTATTTAGAGATTGCTAAAAAGAACGGCAAAAGCGAAATGATAGGTGCTTTAGCAGTTTATCATTTGTTCAATGATGAGGCTGGAGGGCAAATATATTGTTGCGCTGCTGATAGAGAGCAAGCTTCAATCGTTTACATGGCTACAAAGTCAAAGATAGAACAAGACCCCTATTTATCAGAGTTCTTTAAAATAACCGACAGCAAAAAGATGATAACTAATCCTGAAACAGGCACTTTTTTAAAGGTGTTGTCGGCTGAAAGCTACACCAAGCACGGTTTAAATCCTACAGTGGTTATTTTTGATGAATTACACGCACAGCCTAACCGCAATTTATGGGATGTAATGACCTTCGGAACTGGAGCGGCACGAAAAGAACAGTTGATATGGATTATTACTACGGCAGGGGATGACCCTGACAGAAAATCCATAGGGTGGGAACAGCATGAGTATTCCCTCAAGGTGCAGAACGGTGAAATAATAGACCCTACACGATATGTAAAAATATACGGTGCTGATGAAAACGATGATATTTACGATGAGAAAACATGGAAGAAGGCTAACCCCTCAATAGGTGTCACTCTTGATGTAGATAATATTAGAGCCGAGGCAAATGCGGCAAGAAATAGCGCAAGTGCTGAAAAGCTATTTAGGTGGCTAAGGCTTAATCAATGGGTGCAGTTAAAACGTTTAGGGTGGTTGCCGTTAACTCTTTGGGATGAGACAGAAAGTAATATCACTTTAGATGATATGGCAGGGGAAGAGTGTTATGTTGGTGTTGACTTATCTTCAACAACAGACTTAACAGGTATCGCAATTTTATTTCCAAAACAAATGCGCTTCTTTTTAAGGGCATTTATTCCATATGACAGCATGAAAGAAAGAGAGAAAAGAGACCATGTAC
>CAVEWD010000170.1:0-2163 GCA_963619195.1 bacterium
CCGCCTGTGTTTGTTTGGGCGTTCTTGATTGTGCCGTGGTTGACGCAGGAGATAATCTTCGAACCTTGCTGTGCGTAGCCTGCAATGCCGCCAATTCCCTGGCCTAAGAAGTCCACTGTGCCGTAGTTTACGCAGTTTTCAATTGTGCCGGCATTTCTGCCCACAATGCCGCCGGTGGAAGCTTCTCCGCTGCCGGCGCCAAGCATTCCGTAAACATTTCCTGTGATTTCCACACGGCTTGTGCAGCCGGAAACTGTGCCGAAGTTGTAGCCTGCAATACCGCCGTGATATGCGGCTCCTGCGGTCCAATCTGGGGTTTCATTGGTCATGGTGCCGGTTATTTCCACATTTTTAACAACACCACTTCTGCCCACATAACCAAAGAGACCTTGATATTTAAAGGCATTAATGGTCATATCTGTTATGGTGTGGCCATCTCCGTCGAAGGTGCCGTTGTACTGCATGTCGGCATTTCCTATTGGAGTCCAGTTATATTCACTGCTTAAAGCAATATCATTAAGTAAAATTCCGTTTATGGAGTTTTGTCCATCATTTACTTCATCTCTAAACCAGGCAAGCTCTTTGGCGTTGGTTATCTGGTAAACTCCCTCCACCAGCTCTGGCTCCTGTGTGGTGCCATCCCAGGTTTCGGTGGCGCTGACAAGCTCCATTGGCACTGAAATAACCATATCTTCAGTGTTATCAAAGTGCATTGAGAAGGTGGCTGTTTTGTAGCCCTCTCCGCTTGCTGTGTAGGTGTAGTCTCCCTCTGGAAGCTTATAAAGCCCTGTTTCAGAATCTGCCAGCATTCTGTGGCCTCCAGAATCCTTTAAGGTAAGGCTTGCTCCCTCCGGCAGCTTAAATTCCACGCTGTGGCGTGAATCCGGCTGAGTGATGGGGATTTTAATGTTCTCTAATACGCAGACGTTAACACTTGGGCTTCCTGCGTTCAAGTTAGGGCTAATACCCTCTTCTGTGTCTATTTCACGGTGAGCTCCCAATTCAGAGCCAAACCACCATTCGTAAATGGTGCCGTTTATCAATTCATAACAGTCTTTGGTGTAATCTGCTGGCACTGTGAAGCTGAAGGAGCTTGATTTCGATGTGTTTGCTTCCTCTCCATCTGGTGTGTCGTAGGTTGGGTAGAAATTCTGTGGGTTATATATTCCCGACATTTTTATAACAGGCTGCACTACGCCTGAAACGCTAACCTTCACCTCGTCACCCGGACGAATTATTCTTGAGTTGTCAGCGGTGTTGTAGAATGACACATTCATTCCGCTGCTGCTAATAAGCTGATAGCTCACTTTGCCGTCTTTTTCAATTTTAAGAAGGTTTCTTCCGTCTGTGAGCTTGGCTGTGAAGGAGCCGTCTTCATTTTTAGTTATATCGCTTGTTACAAACCCTTCGGAGTAATCCACTCCTGTTTCGGTGGGCTTAATGTGAAGAATGCTCACGCTTGAGCCTTCTTCCGGGGTAAAGCTGTAGGTGCCGCAAGCTCCCTCCACCTTGGTGCCGTTGAGGGTTTGAATGTAGTAAACTGACTCAAGGTCGGCATCTAAATCAATGCCTGTTTCTACTGTTCCTTTGCCAACAGTTATGGCCACAACGCCAATATTGTTGGAAGGAAGAGCCTTATAAATGGTTCTACTCTTTGCCAGGTTGTCGCTGGATTGGTTCATGGTGTAGGTGTCTAACTTGTCGTAGGTCACCAGCATAATTGCCTCGCCTTCCTTTAAGGCGGTTATTTTCAGGTTTTCATCCACCGAAACCACATCTTCTCCGCTTATGAAGCTCACATGGTAGTCCGGCTCGAAGAAGTAGTTTGTGGTCATGGTGTCGATGGTCTGGGCAGCTCTGAAGGCTGCAAGGGTGTAGGTGTCTCCCGCATTTTCCATAACAATGTGGCTTGATTTCGGGGCGGTGGTGTAAATTCTTGCCTGAATATCATCATTTGCTTCAGTGCCGGAATCCTTCAAATCGTTTTCGGAAATCGTGTAGGCCTTGCTGGCTGTAGCGGTGAATTTATCCGCATAAGTTATTTTGCCCTCCATGGTGAGGCGCAAATTATAAACACTGCCAGAGATGAACTCATAGTAGTAGGTGGTGGTGCCTTCTGAAGGGAGTGTAACTATTTTTGCGGGCTCCTGCTCAATGAAGGGC
>CAVEWD010000171.1:0-2157 GCA_963619195.1 bacterium
GTGATAGGCTGTGCAGGTAAATGAGATAGATCCGCTTTATATAAGCGAATTGATATATTTTAACAGCGAGCTGCATTATGAGCAGCTTTTAAAGAGGCTACAAGTTAGTGTGCGCTAACTTATAGCAATCCGACCTATATTGCCAGCACAGCATATTGTAGTCATGGTATCTAGGCTGATGTGGATGATTTTAATTTAAGGAGAGTAATGGAAATGCTGAAATATGGAATTCTTGCAAAGGGAATAGAAATAATGTGTTTTAAACCGGCGCTTGAAGCACTAAAGAGCATATATCCCGATATGGATATGGCAGATTATAAAAAGAAAGCAAAAAAGGAATTTAAGGCAATGCTCCTTAGAACACCGGACATAGGCGGGAGCTCGCTTGAGTCAAACCTATATATTGCCGCGTTTGTTTTCTCGCTTCATAAGGCTGAGCCGGATAAAATTACCCCCGACATTGTGGATAAAATGGTTACGGCGGTTTTCGATTCGCCCTTCATGGTGAAAGCGCATAAGAATAAGAAATGTACTATGTTTACCGACAAGGTGCAGGATAAGCATGTCATTGAAAGCAAAGCAAGCCAAAATTCAAAATATGAGCTTGATTGGAAGTTCGATTATCAAAAAGACGTGGACGAATTTTACAACACCTACACAGAATGCGGCATATGCAAGCTCGGTAAGCGCGAAAATTGCTTCGAATTCGTGCCATGCCTGTGCAATATGGATGAGAGAAACTATCGCAACGAGGGCGGACAGCTTCACCGCACGAAAACGCTTGCGAACGGCGATGACTGCTGCAATTTTCATGTGACAAAAATATAATGATTTGGTTTTCGGAGGGAAAAATGAAAAAAGAAAAGTTAACAATTGTGCTGTGTTTTGTGGCTTCGCTGTTGTTTTATGTTGCCGCCGCTGTCAGTCACTTTACTTCAAGCGACACATCTATGACCGTTATATGGATCTGCCTCGGCTCCACCTTTATGTGCCTCGGCTCAGTGCAGAAAAACAAGCTGGATAAAGATGAAAAGACAAAGGAAAAAACAAAATGAAGTGGCTTATTGCAATTATGTTCTGGTTTTTGTACTGGGAAATCTGTTTTCTCTGCACAGGAACCGATAAGAAAAATCTTGCGGGACTACGTTCCTATCCCGATGAGGTGCAGGCCTGTGTTCGGGAGAAATTTCCCGATACCGCACCGAGGGAAAAATCAATTCCGTCGATTCTTCTCGGCAATCTGATTCTCTTTACCGTGGTATTCTCTATATTTGGGCTGATTTTTAAGCGTGTCCTTACGTTTGACTGCTACATTTCCGCCTTTTGGTATTTTCTCATTCTCGGTGAGGGACTCGGGCTGTTCGACCTTCTGATTATTGACTTGCTCTGGTGGCGCAATACGAAACGAATCAGATTCTCGTTCCTGCCAGAAAAAGAAATTTATCAAAATCCCGAAAAGCATATCGGCTCATTTGTACGCGGAATACCGCTGTTTGCAGCAATTGCGGCGCTTACTGCACTGATTGTGACGCTGTTTTAAGGAGGGTATTATGCTGACATTTATTATTGAGGCAGCAACCATCTGCCTGATTTTCACCCTAAGTTGTTTTGCACTGGTTAGAAATATAATGAAACATCTTGAGCTTGCAAAGCTGAACTACCCGCCGGAGATTGCCCAGAGGCTTATTGACCTCGGATTAGTTTCCGGCGACAGTCCGCTTCCGCTGACAGAGAGAATAAAAAAGAAATGGCCCGCAATGATTGTTGTGGGGCTGCTGTTGGGGCTAATTGTTCGCTATATAAATGGCTGCACAACATTTCTTTCCGGCTTTGGGGTATCCTACCTTTTGTGGACAATTGTTGACTGGTATGATGCGCTCATTCTCGACTGTTTATGGTTCTGCCACTCCAAACGCTGCATCATTCCGGGAACAGAAGATTTAGCCGATGCCTATCACGACTATATGTTCCATATCAAGGGCTCGTGTGTCGGCATGCTGATTGGTTTGCCATGCTGTCTGATTGCGGGCATTGTTGCATTGATTTAACTATGTAACATGCAGTAAAATTCAGGGGTGAATTTTACTGAGGATGTTGTAGGCAATCGAGTAGGAGGGGGATTTGAATAATCCCCCGACCTCTCACACCACCGTGCGT
>CAVEWD010000172.1:0-1383 GCA_963619195.1 bacterium
AGTTATTTTTAGGAATAGGTACGATATTCTTTTATGAGATGCATCATTTTATAGCGTGGACAATCATTTATATATTCACAGATATCGGATTTGAGAATGAATGTGAGAATGAATGCGATGTTGCAATGTAAGTATAGAGTGGTATACGGGAGAAAAAAGCATGGTCTTTTTTAGTAAAATCAATAAATTTATTCTGAATTCAGAGGCAAGATTTGTTTTTTTAAATTCATTAGGCATGTATAGGTGGATGTCAGATGAGCATTTTGTAAAAAATGGATTCAAGGATATTATGAAAAAAGAATTAAATCTTGATGATCCTAAAACATTTAATGAAAAATTACAGTGGCTTAAATTGTATGATCGTAAGCCGATTTATACCAGCATGGTGGACAAATATGAAGTAAAACAGCTTGTTAGCTCGGTAATTGGCGAGGAATATATTATTCCCACACTGGGTGTGTGGGAGCACTTTGATGATATTGATTTTGATAGCTTGCCCAAACAATTTGTCCTAAAATGTACACACGACTCGGGAGGTCTTGTTATCTGCAAGGATAAAAGTAAATTGGATAAGACTGCGGCTAAAAAGAAAATTGAGAAATGCCTAAAACGCAATTTTTATTGGGTCGGCAGAGAATGGCCGTACAAAAATGTAAAACCACGCATTATTGCTGAAAAATATATGGAAGATACAACCCTTGCAGAGCTTCGAGATTATAAATTTTTTTGTTTTGATGGGGTTGTTAAGTGCTATAAAGTTGATTTTGATCGTTTCACTGCTCATAAGGCAAACTACTTTAATGCAGAAGGCGAGATTGTAAAGATAGGAGAAGTAGTCTGTCCTCCGGATTTTGAGAAAAGAATATCAATTCCTAAAAATCTTGAGAGAATGAAAGAGCTTGCGGAAAAATTGTCAGCAGGACATCCATTTCTTCGCGTAGATTTTTACGAAGTGGATGGACATATATATTTTGGAGAATTAACGTTTTATCCAAATAACGGATTTGGAAAATTTATATACGAAGGAAACGATGAATTATTGGGAGCATGGATAAAGCTTCCAAATACAAAAGAAAAACCAAGTGGGAATTTGGTTCTGTGAAAGGTTAAATTTCAAAGGATAATTAAACGAGCGACAATGATGAACTATCGAGGTAGGAGAAGCTTATATGACATGCAAAAGAATAGTTAATAGAGTTATTTATGATGTAATATTGTCACGTTTACCCTCATCAAATGCAATTGGAGGGCGAGTATGGAAAAAAATGAGAGCTTCTGCAGTGAAGAATTTTGTTGAACACTGTGGAAAAAACGTCAATATTCAGAGAAAGGCTGCGATATCCTCAAAATTATCGATAGGTAATAATTCTGGAGTCGGAATTG
>CAVEWD010000172.1:1393-2138 GCA_963619195.1 bacterium
AGGAGATAATGTAAACATGGGAATGGAGTGTGTGATTATTACACAAAATCATGCACATTCAAGAACAGACATACCTATGCAGAAACAGGGAGTAGAAGAGGAAAAACCTGTTTATATCGGGAATGATGTTTGGATTGGTGACAGAGTTATGATGATGCCGGGAGCACATATAGGAGATGGGGTTATTGTTGCGGCAGGAGCAGTGGTTACTGGTAAAGTTCCTGATTACAGTATTGTTGGCGGTGTACCAGCTAAAGTCATACGGTTTAGAAAATAGCCCTGAGTTGAGGTTGGAAGGAGAAAAGTTAAAGTGGTGATATCAAAGATTAGCTGTCTGTTCAGGAATCTTGCACTGAAGGTAAGATATCGTTCAAGGTTAACAGTTCAGGGCATTGTCCATATAAAAAAGGATGTCTATTTTAATATAGATTCAGAGAGCCAGGTGATTCTGGGTGATAGAGCCAGTTTTCATATAGGCAATCATATAGGTGCTGTTGCTGGTGGAAGAATATTTATAGGGAATGGATGTTTTTTTAATAGATATTGCATTTTAGCGTGCCGCAAAGAAATTAGGATCGGCAATCACTGCATATTTGGTCCGAATGTTTTAATCTACGATCATGATCATCAGTACAGTGCAAATGGAGTTACAAATGATTATAACACAGGAAGCGTAGTTATCGAGGATGGCTGCTGGATAGGCGGAAATGTGACAATCTTGCGAAACACACATATCGGAGAAGGT